>CBDUPM010000649.1:0-1957 GCA_965369105.1 uncultured Bacteroidales bacterium
ATACATGATTCATTAATATCAGCTGAATTTTTGGAGGAATATTATAGAATTGGAAGGTGGATCGGAGATCCTCCGGTAAGACCCATAGCCATGGATGACCATTTTGGTTTTGCAGGTGAATCATCTGTAATATTTAATATCATTGAAAACGATGTTATTAAGTTAAACTACGGAACATTCGATTTTGAGATTATTGAATTCCCCGAAAAAGGAAGTTTTGAAACTCTAGATAAATACTCCATAGAATATACTCCCGGAACTGAAAATATTGAGATTTTTGACACCATGAAATATGTCTTAAGACTGGTGGATTACCCGGTATTTGCAGACACTGCAAATATTTTCATTCACAGGTTTGCTACATCAGTAGAGGATCCCGGGGAAAAAACTGTTTCCCTGTTCCCCAATCCGGCCGGAGATGAATTGAAAATTGAATTCAGAAATCAAATAATGGATTACCATTCCCTTACAATTGTGAATTCAACCGGCAGGCTAATGAAATTTGAGAAAACAGAAACAAATGAATCAATCAATATTCAGGTAGATAAAATGAAACCCGGAATTTATTTTATCATTATTGAAAATGATTCAGGAATCATCCGGAAAAAATTCATCAGGGAATAGTTCTCAAATAGTGTAGAGAAAGGACATGCCTTTTCTCTACACCATTTTCAGTTTCCATTTCCCTTTTTTAAATAAAAATATTCCCAAAAGGGTCAGAAATGATTCGGCTATCACAATGGCAATATAAACACCCTGCTCTTCAAATCCCAGAGTTTTAGCCAGGATATAGGCCAAAGGAATTTCAATGCACCAGAAAGCAGCAAGATTCATCCAGGTGGGCGTAGTGGTATCGCCTGCTCCATTAAAAGCCTGTATCATTACCATTCCCATGGCATAAAAAAGAAATCCGAATGAGATCATTCGTAAACAAGCTACGCCCGCTTCAATCACACCCTTTTCCATAGTGAATAATTCTAAAAAGAAGTCTGTTTTTATTATAAATGCGAGTGCAAACAGACCGAGTAAAGCCATATTTATAAATCCGGCAGTCCATACAGTTTTTTCTGCTCTATCCGGCTTTTTTGCCCCAAGATTCTGTCCTACCAGGGTTGCCGCTGCATTCGCCAATCCCCAGGAAGGTAAAAGAGAAAAAATAATAATTCGGATAGCAATGGTATAGCCGGCCAGTACATCACTGCCATATTCGGCTAAAATTCTCACCATAAAAACCCAGCTGGATGTGGCAATAATATTCTGACCGATTCCTCCCAGGGAAACTTTGACCAGTTTCCAAATTAAAGAAAGACTTATCTTCAGATGCCTGACAAGAATTTTTATTCTTCCTACCCCCCTGAACAGCAGGAAAAACTGGAAAAGCACTGCAATTCCCCTCCCCACATTGGTGGCAACAGCCGCACCCCTTATTCCCAGCTCAGGGAAAGGCCCGATTCCGAATATAAGCAGGGGATCAAGGATCATATTCAATCCATTGGCAACAACCAGTACCCATAGCGACAGAGCCGCATCACCAGCACTCCTGAAAATGGCATTAATTATGAATAAAAGCATAATGATACCGTTACCACTCAACATGATAGCCGTATACATGTAATTTTCCTCAATAATGCTTTCATTTGCCCCCATCAGGGAAAGGATTTCCCTGGAGAAAAACAATCCCGGAATCATTATAAATAAAGAAGCAAAAATCCCGGTTATTATAGCCTGAACTGCCGTTACAGTTGCCTCTTCTTTCTTTTTTTCACCAATCCTTCGTGAAATTAATGCAGTGGTGGCGATACTTAAACCAAAACCAATAGCATAAACGATGGTCATTAATGACTCTGTAATTCCGACCGTGGCCACCGCATCGGCTCCAAGTTTGGAAACAAAATAAATATCCACAACTGCAAAAAGGGATTCCATAATCATTTCCAGTACCATAGGAATGGATAAC
>CBDUPM010000650.1:0-1957 GCA_965369105.1 uncultured Bacteroidales bacterium
GTAATAAGCTCTGATAATATTATTCATTTTTTATCCTCCGGTAATTATTTATCCTTTTAATCAGGCCAGATCATCCAGAATATCCTGAAGTGCAATTTCTGCATATCCGATAAAAGTATCAGCAGCTCCGTAGTAAATTTTAACGATTCCATCCTCATTTAATACTCCACAATTAAAAATTACATTCCCAAAGAAACCGTTAATTTCATAATCTTCTTCGGGCGAAATAATAGGATTTTCTGATCGTGATATCACTTCCCAGGGTCTTTCGGGATGGTACAAAGCTGCCCCAAGACAATATTTGTTTTCTTTTGAGGCTCCATGATAAATTTCAAGCCAGCCATGTTCCGTTCTGAAGGGGACCGCGCTGCATCCAATTCTTCCATCGTCCCAATAGCCTTCCCTTGTACTCATAAGGAATTTATGGTTTCCCCAGCACATAATATCCGGAGATTCTGAAATCCAGATATCTTTTAATTTATATTCGGCAGATATCGGCCGGTTAAGTGCATAATATTTCCCGTTAATTTTTTCGGGAAAAATTGCTACATCCTTGTTGTCGGGAGTGAAGATTACTCCCTTTTTTTCAAAAGTTTTAAAATCTTTGGTAGTTGCCAAACAGGTAGTTACTCCACCAATGGTTGAACAGGCACTGTAATTAATATAATAGGTATCACCCAAAAGGGTAATTCTTGGATCTTCTATCCCATACATCTCATAAACATCAGAGGGTTCCATGCATGGTTTTTCATCAATTTGAAAATCAATACCATTGCTACTTCTGGCTATTCTGAAATGAGACATGGAGGAGAGAAAAATCCGCTCGGGAGTATAAATATAGCGGGGATCATGAAGACCAATTCCGGGCATGGATTTATCAAATGTTTTAACCACAGTTTTATTTTCTATATGATCGAAATAAACGGTTTTAACTTCATTTTCTGTAAGGGCAACAGGCCTTTCTGCAACTCTCAACATTAAGAGTACATCACCTTCAAACCTGATAACACCACAGTTAAAAACACAAACAACTTCAAAATCCTCCCGGGACGGTTTTACATCCTTTGGAGCAATTATAGGGTTTTTGTCTGATCTGAATACTTTCATTTTTTATGAATCTTTAATAAGTTTTCTGTTGTATTAATTTTGACACATTTTTAGAAGCAATACTGGTATCCTCATCTTTCATTCTTAATTAAGCCTGCATCTGAAACATCAATTTCTTTAATTCCCAGTTTTCTGGCGGGTGAGTTTTTATGAAGAATAATTTTCCCATCCTCATAATTCAGAATCATAGGATCTTCATTCAAATTCCCGTCTTTGAGTTCCAGATCATATTCCTTTAAAACTGTATACCGGTCCAAATCTTTAGTCATTAATTTTCCTTTTCCGGAAAACAGGATATTGTTTTTCATTTCCGGACAAAATTTCAAATCGTACATTTCAAATCCATCGGTCGCGACCACCACATTTTTTTCAAAACGGTAACCTTCACTTCTTTCCATGGACAGCCTGCCTTTTCCACTGATAATAAAGTAGTTATTTCTAAAAAGATTATTTTTTGAAATGTGGTTATGACTGGGTCTGGGCACATTGATTTCCAGGTTTTCCTCCACAATACAATCAATGGACTTTTCATCGAGATAATAAGCAGAAGTACCTGCTCCCGGAGAATCCTTGATATCTTTTATGAAGTTATTTTTTACCAGGGCATTATTACAGAATGTAATATAGATTCCTGCTCCGTCGTATAAGTTCTGCATTGCCCGGTAGATTAAATTTTTCTGGATTTTCAAATTTTTTCCACCAGCACAAATCGCTGCATAAGGAACATCATGCAGTTCGTTATGCTCAATTGTACAATTAGTATAGGACAATCCTGGTTCCCATTCCTCCGGAACATTTGGATCGGTAGCACCGACATATAAAGCAATGGCGCTGGGGAAAGTTTTCCCAA
>CBDUPM010000651.1:0-1954 GCA_965369105.1 uncultured Bacteroidales bacterium
TAGTTTTCTATTGTTTGTCCTTTTTTGATTCCAATTGATCAATGCTTTGATCTTTTGTGTCAAAAAAAAGATTTTGATATCTAAGTATTTCGTATATTTAAACTCAATCTAAATAACAAAAACCATGAAAAAAATTTACATCTTACTGATGGTAATACCCCTTCTTTTAACTTCATGTAAAAAAGATAAGGATGGACCGGAGAATGAGGTATTCAGTCAGAAAACCGTAGAGCAAAATAAAGCCATTGTTGAGACGGCAGGTCTCGACATGATGAAAACCATGGATGAGATGGCTGACCTGGATGCCATTGAATTATGTGTAAACCTGGGTGAGACACTTGATAGGGCCGACCCTTTTGAATCCAGTGAATTAAAAAAGTCCAAATTAAATTCCACTGTTCATGCGATTGCAGATTTAGGGAATAAACGGGATTTGAATTCTCTGTTCAACAATTTGAAAGGACCAGGCGAGTTAGCTGAAGATCCTGAAACTATACAAGAGGTTTGGGATGAAGTTATTGGAACCTATACCTGGAATGCTGAAATGGAAAAGTGGGATTACGAGGCAAATGCCAATGAAATTATTTTCTTGTTTCCTGCTATGGAAAACAGTACCTCAAATGATGGAAAAGTCAGGATTTATGGATATCAGGGTGTAACTATTGCCAATCCCATTGACGAGGAATATGAGGGAGATATCCCGACGGCAATAGCTTTTGAGATCAGTTATAATAATACTGTTTTGATTGATTTTGCATTTACTGCACAATATGATGATGAGGGAATTCCTACTATGATTGCAGCGGATCTGAATATACCTCCTTTTAAATGGGAACTGGATTTTACCAGCAGTGACAGTCAAATATCTTCATCCTATAAGTTTACTCACAATCAACAAATTGTGATGGAACTTACTGCAGGCGCAAAAGGACTGTTTACGGATGAGAATATTGAAAATAATACGATTACAGAAACTCATACAGAAACTTATATTGATTACAGGTATAATTATGAAACCAATACCTGGGAAGAGGTAGAGGTTACCGATACATGGGAAAGTGAAGAGTTTATGTTTGAGGAGGTGGTTAATTCTGCGGATGCCAAATTTCAGTTGTTTAACCTTTTGATAAAGGGACAGGTCAATATAAAAGGTCTTGTGGATGAATTAAGGATAGTTGACCAGGACAGGGAAAATACAGATTGGGAAGAAAGAACTGATGAGCAAAGACTGGAATGGGATACTAAAGAAGCAGAAGCCATTAATGAATATATGAGTCTCAGGGTGTTGAATGCAGAGCTGAATGAAATTATTGCAGAGATCGAGGCTTATGTGGTGAGCGAAACGGACGACTGGGGCTATTTTGATAGCTGGATCGATTTCAGGTTTAAATTTGGGGATGGATCAACAATAGATGCAGAAACCTACTTTGATGATGGTTTTGAAAACTTCGTAGATGAGATAAATGATTTTATCCAGGATCTGAATAGCGACTATGATCTGGATATTGAAACCATTGATTATTAAGAATTAAAATATTTTCTCGCAAAGGATCGCTAAGTATACGCTAAGGCCCGCAAAGGAATAAATTGATATTATTTTATTGATTTCCCAACTTTGCGCTACTTTGCGAACCCCTTTGCGAACCTTTGCGTGAAACTCCCTTCCAAACCAAAAAAACCACTACAGAGTTTTTCTCTCCAGGGACCCCTAATGCAATAAGTTGATATTATTTTATTGATTTTCCAACTTTGCGCCACTTTACGTACCCTTAGCGATCCTTTTCGTTAAACCTACTTCCAAACCCAAAAAAGCCACTACAGAGTTATTCTCTCCAGGGCCCGCCAGGGAAAAGTTGATATTATTTCAATGACATTCCAACTTTTCGCAACTTTGCGAATCCTTTGCGAACCTTTGCGTGAAACTCCCTTCCAAACCAAAAAAACCACTACAGAG
>CBDUPM010000652.1:0-1946 GCA_965369105.1 uncultured Bacteroidales bacterium
CTTATTTAAATAATTATTGCCGGAAAACCCTCAAAACCGCCTTGATAATTGGGGCCTCCATCCTCTGTTATGCGTTTTAAGAAAATCCATTAAAAAAACCATTCGACCCGGACAGCCGTATATCCCAATAGATAGAGTTTAAGAGTCCTGATTAGTGGGTATTTGAAAAGCTAATTAGCTTATAAATCTTCATTTACGGACTTTTGGGTGTTCCTCTTCCATCGCTGTTATTATCATTTAAGCCGGGTATTTAAGATATCGGGCAAAGAATTTACCTGCAGGAATTCCAAGCAGCAAACCGGCCATATTAAAAATCATGTCCCATAAATTGAAAATCCTGCCTGCTATCCAGTATTGTTGAATTTCAGTAAGGATGGAAAATAATACAGCCAGGAGGAATATATAATATTTATCCCTGAAGATTTTTTCGAGAAAAGCCCCGCAGGCAAAAAAATAAAAAACGGGAATTAAAAAAAAAGCTAAAAAGTGCTTTATATAATCTATTCTAACTCCCAGGATACTTTCGGAAACAGAATCAGGGGAGCCTGGTGAGCTTGTCAGCAAATAAATCGTTACCAACCAGGCATAAAATACCAGTGTCCAGAACTGTTTTTTCCTCAGAAATTTCATTCCGCAAAAATGAGCATTTAATTGATAAGGAAAAAGGAACATTTACATTATTTAATTGTTTAATTATCAAGTTATTCATTAATCTCAATTATATAATTCAAATGAACACCTTAGAAAGAACTCAAAATATACCTATTGGCCTTGAGGAGGCATGGGATTTTTTCTCCTCACCTGAAAACCTTGCGAAAATCACACCAGCATATATGGAGTTCACCATATTAAACGAAGTTCCTGAGAAAATTACAGACGACCTCCTTATTAAATACCGGGTCAGGCCCCTGTTGGGGATTCCCATGAAATGGGTCACGCTTATAAAAGAGGTGAACGCACCGGTATCATTTATTGACGAGCAGATAAAAGGACCCTATAAGTACTGGTCCCATTTACATACTTTCAGGTCCATACCCGGAGGTACTGAAATTAAAGATAAGGTAGATTATATTTCGTTACCGGGGTTTCCGGGTAAAATGGCCGATAAGCTGATAGTGAATAAAAAGCTGAACCAGATATTTGAATACCGGGAAAAAGTTATGAAAGATTTATTCGGGGAATATAAATAGAAAAAGGGAAATCAGATGATTTCCCTTAATTTCCACTATTTATTTACCCAATAAACCTAAAACTAACTATGTCGATCTAAAAACTACTAATATTTAAATGTGATAAAAATTCCTGACGGGTTGCAGGTTCTTTAAACTTTCCATGAAATGAAGAGGTAATGGTTGAACTGTCCACATCTTTTACACCTCTTGTAATAACGCACATGTGAGCTGAATCAACTACCACTGCAACATGATCCGTTTTTAATACTGTTTTCAATTCCTCGGCAATCTGAATGGTCAATCTTTCCTGAACCTGGGGCCGTCTTGAATAGTAATCAACTATCCTGTTTATTTTTGAAAGTCCTATTACTTCCCCACCTGAAATATAAGCTACATGAGCTTTTCCTACGATTGGGACGAAATGATGCTCGCAATATGAATGAACCTTAATGTTCTTTTCAATGAGCATTTCTTTATACCTGAATTTATTTTCAAAAAGCGTAACTGCAGGTTTATTTTTAGGATCCAGCCCGTAAAATATTTCTTTCACAAACATCTTTGCTACCCTGGAAGGTGTTCCACTCAGGGAATCATCATTTAAATCCAGACCAAGAGTTTCCATTATTTCCTGAAAATGATCTGCAATTTTTTCCATTTTCTGCTGGTCATCCATTTCAAAGGCATCCGGACGAAGCGGCGTTTCAATGTTTGTTCCTACATGTTCATCACCGATATTAAAGTAATTCTTTATAGATAATTCTTTTTCTCCGGCAA
>CBDUPM010000653.1:0-1938 GCA_965369105.1 uncultured Bacteroidales bacterium
GCCGCGGGCTTCTTTGCGGCAGGTTTTTTAGCTGCAGGTTTAGCTTCCGCTTTGGGAGCAGCCTTTTTAGCAGCAGCAGGTTTTTTAGCAGCTGTTTTGGCAGCTGGTTTCTTTTCAGCTGGTTTCTTTTCAGCTGCTTCAGCAGTAGCCTTTGGCTTAACTTCAGCTTTTGGGGCCGCTTTAGCAGCAGCAGGTTTTGCAGCAGCAGGTTTTGACTCTGCTTTTACTTCAGCTTTTTTAGCTCCTTTTTCAATGATATCCTGAATAAGAACCTGGGTTAAATATTGCCTGTGACCATTTTTCACCCTGTAACCTTTTCTTCTTTTCTTCTTGAAAACGATTACTTTATCTCCTTTGAGATGATCAACAATCTCTGCCTTTACCATTGCACCGGAAATTACAGGTGTTCCAACCACTACTTTACTGTTATTATCAATAAGTAAAACTTTGTCAAATTCCACCTTTGATCCTTCTTTACCTTCCAGTCTGTGTACAAAGACTTTCTGATCTTTTTCCACCTTAAACTGTTGTCCGGCTATATCAACAATTGCGTACATTTATATGAGTTTTAGATTTCTTTTACAAAATGGAGTGCAAAAATATAAAAGTTCTGTTGATTAACAAACAATTAGATTGAATAATTTTAAATTATTTACGCATTTTTTTCAGAGCCCGATAATTAAATCCTATTTTATGGCTTATTTCCCATGCCCAAGAAGTCTGTATTAAGGGAATAATGTCCCAACTATTTCATTATATTTGTGAAGTTCACCTAGTTTTAAACCTAATATTTGAGAATCCGGGCTATATGATTAAGTTAAATGTTTTAGGAATATCTTACAGCCAGACCCAATCGGGAGCCTATGCACTTATTCTTACCGAAGAAAACGGAGACAGAAGAATCCCCATAATTGTCGGAGGATTTGAGGCTCAATCCATTGCCATTGAGCTGGAAGGATTAAAACCGCCAAGACCCCTGACACATGATCTTTTCCATACATTTTCCAATACATTTGGGATAAGTATAAAAGAAGTGGTCATCTATAAACTTGAAGAAGGAGTATTTTATTCCCAGTTGTTATGTGATGACGGGGTTGAGAAAATAAGCCTGGATGCCCGTACTTCTGATGCAATAGCGCTTGCCCTTCGATTTAAATGCCCCATCTATACAACTGAAGAGATAATTTCCAAATCCGGTATCATTCTTGATTTCGAAAAAGAGGAAGAAAAAGAGGAAGAAAAAGGAAATCCGGCAGAAGAGTCAATGGTCAATCCTGATCCTGAAAGCACCCCACCCGTTTCTCCTGAAAAATACCGGTCTATGGCAATTGAAGACCTTGAAAAACTAATGGATGAAGCCATTTCAAATGAAGATTATGAAAAAGCCTCTATCATTAAAAATGAAATTGACCGACGTAAAAACTCCTGATCCTTATGAATATTAGTACCTGGAAACTGTCGATAATATTGACATCCCTGATTATTTTTTGTTTTTCAACTCATCAGCTTATTGCCCAAAATGATTCAGTGAAAGGCATTGAAGACTCCCTTATACAGGAACAAAAAGTTGACAATGAGCTAAATAATGAATCAGAGGAAATTGTGCAGCCTGAATCGGCCGAAATAAACCAGACAAATATTGCCCTGGATACAAAAATAGGCTTCAACCTGATCAATATTCTGAGAGGATTGCTGGGGATTACATTTATTATTTTTATCGCTTATCTTTTTAGTGAAAACCGAAAAGCTATTTCCTGGAGGGTTGTTTTTCTGGGATTGCTTATCCAGGGAGTGCTTGCAATCAGCATATTAACGGTTCCTTTTGTGCAGTCCTTCTTCGAGTTTGGAGGAAAAGCATTTGTTAAAATACTGGATTTTACCGATTCAGGGAGCGAATTTTTATTCAGATCTCTAATTTCCCAGGAAATTGAACAACCG
>CBDUPM010000654.1:0-1932 GCA_965369105.1 uncultured Bacteroidales bacterium
TCCCACCAATGACGATAGTGGTTTTCCTGCCTTTATTAATTGAATTTGTATTCGCAATAATTTTTCCGGAGAAATAACCCCCGGCAATACTTCCAATTGCTGCACCCACATAAGGTACCCAGGCAAACATTCCAACCTCTTTAACATTGAAATTATATACATCGAATAAGTAGATAGGCATCCATCCGACAAACAACCACCAGATGGGCTCAAGGAAAAATCTTCCGACCACTACTGCCCATGATTCCTTAAAGGAAAGAATCTTAACCAGGCTCAGACCCTTGGTATCTTCCGTAGCATTCTGGTCCATTTTGCTCTGGCCTTCTAAAATATATTTACGTTCTTCCTCACTTACCCATGGATGTTTTTTTGGTCCGGCCTTGTTAATAATCAGCCAGGGAATGATCCAGATGATACCAAATGACCCAACAATCACGAAGGTCAGTTTCCATCCAAATGCAATAAAGAGGGCTGCAATCAGAGGAGGGGCAACAACCGAACCAATGGAAGCCCCGGCGTTAAATAATCCCTGGGCAACAGCCCTTTCCTTTATGGGAAACCATTCGGCATTACTTTTTACCGCACCCGGCCAGTTTCCTGCTTCTGCCACACCTAGCAAAGCCCTGAAAATCCCAAAGGTTAAAATTCCGCGGGCTACAGAATGCAGCATGGAGGATAGTCCCCAGATCCCTATTGAAAGGACATAGCCTATCCGGGTACCCACTTTATCAAATAATTTGCCTGAAAACAATTGACCAAGAGCATAGGCAACCATAAAAATATTCAGGATATAACCATAATGTTCTTTTGTCAGTCCCAGGCTTTGGGCAATTGATCCTTCTACATCTTCATTTCCCCACATGATACCCAGGGTACTTCTGTCGATGTAATTTATTACGGTGGCAATGAATATTAATCCAATAATCCACCATCTAAATCCTTTTATCTTCATAGATTTTATTTTTTATCTCCAAAATATGAAACACTACTTCCATCCAGGAAGTCTTCCCTTACAGGACTGAAAACATCAATCAAAATGCCTTCCTCCAGGCATATTGCCCCATGCAACAGGTTGGGTTCAATATATACCCCGTCTCCTGCTTCCACTATGCTTTTTTCACCATCAATGGTAAACTCAAATTTCCCTTTGGCACAATAGGTTGCCTGAGTATGAAAATGCTGATGTGGAGTTCCTTCAGCTCCTTTTTCAAAATTTACTTTAACCATCATGATCTGGTTATCATAACCTAAAAACTTCCGTGATACTCCTCCACCCAATTCTTCCCATTGCATATCGGAGTCCTTTAAATACTTTTTTCTTGTCATAATTGTGTATTTTAATGAATATTTAATTTATAATTTCCTTGCCATTTTTTAACTTCTCCATTTATTTTGATCTGATTTTCATCGGAATCCGTGAATTTCAAATCCAAAAATAATTCCAGCACCTTTCCATTTTTGAGCTTAAGAAGGATCATAACCCTAGCCATTTCATCTGAAAATAATTCCATCTTTTCGATAGACCCTTCCGACTGCAGTACGGCTTCACTTTCAGGATTGTAATTCCCGTGTATCTCAATTACATTTAAGAATTTCGTGTTTCCAGCATGCCTGTTCCGTAACATAAAACCAGCTTGTTCCCTTAAATTAAAGTCAGGATCATTGGCACCCAGTTTTGTAATCATAAACTCTGTATCCGGATTACTCAGACTGGAAAGGGTATAAAAACCATTCCCGTTCATCCAGGTAATACTGGCCGTTTGAGGCAATGACACGACCCTGGTATCCACCAGGAGATGCTGGTAACCATTCTTTTCTCCTAAAACTTTATATTCCTTCATTCTGGAATAGGGAAAATTGGTTTGAATTATTTGCCCCTGGTAGTAATATGGGATATCGTAAACGGCCGTTTTTTCATTTATTATATTGAAA
>CBDUPM010000655.1:0-1927 GCA_965369105.1 uncultured Bacteroidales bacterium
AGGTATTTATTACGGTAATATCTGCTTTTTCTCCAAAACTCACAATATCATAACCTCCTTTGTGAAACTGGCTCACAAGGGCATCTGTTTCAAACTGATTTAACCTGCATCCCAGTGTTTTGAATGCTACCTTTTTTTTAACTGACATATTCTGAGTTAATTAAATGGCCAGGGAACTTACCTCAATTCCTGAGAGTTCACCTTCGACTGAAAAATCGCTGGCAGATGTAATTTTCAGGTCAATAAATGTTCCGATAAGGCTTTCCTGGGTGCCAGGAAACCGTACATTTATTTTCCCTTCAGTTAAGCCGCTCAAATATCCGGCCTTTCTGTCTTTTCCGGTTACCAGCACACGGAAAGTTTTATGAAGCATTGAGTGAGTATATTTCCGTGAAGAAACAGCAAGCTTGTCACTCAGGTCATGCAGACGAAATTTTTTCTCCTCTTTATCCACATCATCTTCCCAGCGATAAGCAGCAGCTCCCGGTCGGGGAGAATACATAGCAATATAAGCCATATTGAAATCAAATTCCTCGAGCGCATTCACCGTATTTTGATAATTCTCTCTGGTTTCAGAACTGAAACCGACAATAATATCGGTAAACAGCGTAGCCGTGGGAAGCTTCTCCCTGATATAATGAACAATTTCGCGGTACCTCTCCATATTATGTTTCCGGTTCATCTTAATCAGAACTTTATCATCACCTGATTGCATGGGAAGGTGAACCTGTTTGGCAATGCATTTATATTTTGCCATAACATCGATTACCTCATTTTTCATATCCCTGGGATGGGGTGAAGTATAGTATAACCAAAATTCACGGCCACTTTCATCGCCGGTCCGGCCAATTTCTTCCAATAACTCAGCGAAACTTAATTCATCTTCTCTATCATTCCCATAGGAATTGACATTTTGCCCCAGTAGTGTAATGGATTTATACCCGTTTTTAATCAGATTATTTACTTCTTTAAGGATATCCCCAGAAGGTCGGGAGACTTCTTTGCCCCGGGTATAGGGAACTGCGCAAAAGGTGCAGAATTTATCACAGCCATTCTGTATAGGTACAAAAGCCTCAAAATCTGAATGATAACTGGCTTTCAGATTCCATAAGGAAAAAATATTTTCATTTGCAGGAATTCCAATCCTGTTTTGTTGTGCCTGTGGGGTCACAATTCCGTAATCTCTTATCAATTCCGGAAGTAATTCCGCTTCACTGGCTGGAAAAAGAATATCAAACTGCTTAAGAAATTTTTCTTTATCAGCAGGAAGTACACATCCTGAAACAAATGTGATAATATTCCTCTCGTTTTTCCATTTATTCCATTTGTGGATACGCGAATACACTTTATCTATAGCCTTTTGCCTGACGGAGCAAGCCAGGATTCCTAAAAGATTGGCCTCCTCTTCATTTTCAGTTTCAATATAGCCCATCCTTTTAATCACAGAATGTATTCTTTCACTATCTGCGATATTCATCTGGCATCCTAATGTGATTAAATGATAAAACATGTTAATGTGCTAATGTGCTAATGTGCTAATTTTGTGCAAAAATACAATCTTTTATAAAAGAACAGTGATTTTAACAAAAGTCTGTCGTTAAAATGTTCCTTAAACCGGATAATTATTTTCCTCTTCAGTATAAATCAGAATCCTTCAATCAAGAAATCCCCTGATCAGGTTCTAGAAATAAACCTCAGTATACATCTGGCTTTGACTGAATCCTTTTTTCTCCAGGATCTCAATAGAGTCAAGAATCATCTGGGAATTACCACATAAGTAGATCATTGCATCCTCTTCAATCTTTGCATCTTTGAGATATTCAGTGAGTCTGCCGGTAAAATCACCTCCATTATCTTTGGAAGTACAGGATATATAATTTCCTTCTTTAAAATCTTCCTTGTTATACATTTCATCTGAAGTTCTTAT
>CBDUPM010000656.1:0-1927 GCA_965369105.1 uncultured Bacteroidales bacterium
TTTTGATGATCTGAAGATTGACAGGGAAGGCCTGGTATCGGGTAAGCTGAACCGGGTTTTAAATAAAGATAAACAGAATTAATCAAGTAAAATGAAAATACTCTATTACGATTGTTTTGCAGGAATTAGCGGGGATATGAACCTGGGAGCATTAATTGACCTGGGTGTTGATCCCAAATACCTGTCAGAAGAATTAAAAAAACTCCGTATTGAAGGATTTCACCTGGAGGTAAAGCAGGATCAACGAAGAGGGATCACCGGGACCAAAGCGGAGGTTATCATTGAAAATCAGGATAATGAAAAACACCGTCACCTCAGGCATATTGAAGAACTCATTAACAGCAGCACCCTGTCCGACAAGGTGAAAACTAATTCCTTAAAGATATTTAACCTGATAGCAGAAGCAGAAGCAAAAGTCCATAATCTCTCAAAGGAAAAGGTTCATTTTCATGAAGTGGGAGCACTTGATTCCATCGCAGATATTGTAGGAGCAGCAATCTGCCTGGATTACCTGGATCCGGATAAGATTATTTCTTCCCCCGTTCAACTGGGTGGGGGTACTGTTAAATGCGCCCATGGAATAATGCCGGTTCCGGCACCAGCAACCGCATTAATTCTGAAAGATATTCCCGTTCGTTCCGGATTGGTCAATTTCGAGGCAACCACTCCCACCGGTGCAGCTATTCTGACCGCGATGGCCGATGAATTTTCCGGAAGTATGAATTACCAGATCAGTCAAACCGGATATGGGATTGGCAGCAAAGATGACCCACAGGTTGCCAATGCACTCAGGGTATTTATGTGTCATGATTCTGAAAGCTACGGGGATATGGAAACAGAAGAGGCTGTAATGCTGGAATGTAATATTGATGATATGAACCCGGAGCATTATGAATATGTCCTGGATAAATTATTTGAAGCCGGTGCAAGCGATGCATGGCTGATCCCTATCATTATGAAAAAATCAAGACCCGCGGTAACGCTAAGCATTCTGGCTAAACCATCGAGCCTGGAAAAGCTGAAAGAAATTGTCTTTTCAAATACATCTTCCATAGGTGTCAGGGAATACAGCTTGCGAAAATCCATGCTCAGAAGGGAAGAATTCAGCATAGAAACCAAATACGGATCAGTCAGAATAAAAGAAAGTTATTTTAAAGCTAAAAAGCTTCGTTCCAAACCTGAATCGCAGGATTGCAGGGAATTGGCAGAAAAGCATGGGGTAAGCATAGCAGAAATAGAAAAAGCGGTCATTCAATCAATTAAAGAATAATGGATTTAAAGGATATACTGGAAAAATATAAAAATGGTGATATAAACCTGACCGAGGCCCTGGAGAAAATTCCAAAACACGGTATTGAGGAAATGGGATATGCCACGATTGACACAGAACGTAAAGGCAGAACCGGACTGCCGGAAGTTATTTATGCTTCGGGAAAAACGGTTGAGCAGGTAAGACAGATTGCCGGTCGCATGTATGAAAACGGAATCGATGTGCTGGCCACCCGGGTAACACCCGAAATGGCGGCAGCCATTAAAAGGGATTATCCTGAGACCGTATACAATGAACTGGCAAAAACCCTTACGATTATAAAAGAAAAGAAAGAACTGACAGAGGATTATATTGCAATTGTGGCAGCGGGAACCTCTGATTTGCCGGTGGCAGAAGAGGCAGTTGAAACCGCAGTTTTCCTTGGGAATAAAGTTGAAAAAATTTATGATGTGGGAGTGGCAGGAATCCATCGTTTATTTAACCGCCTGGACCTGATCCGGAATGCAAAAGTCATCATTGTGATTGCAGGAATGGAAGGAGCCCTGGCGAGTGTTGTAGGGGGTTTGGTGGATAAACCCGTTATCGGGGTTCCTACAAGTATAGGTTATGGAGCTAACTTCCAGGGACTTTCAGCATTATTATCTATGCTCAACAGTT
>CBDUPM010000657.1:0-1923 GCA_965369105.1 uncultured Bacteroidales bacterium
GTATATTCCCTGCAGTTGAGGCCGCCTGAATTCTGCTCCTGGAAGTACTTTCAAGTTTATTAACGAGGTATTTATCAATTCTTAGAACGGTTTGTCCCGGATCAATCTTAAAGCGGAAATGTTCAAATAATTCCTGGTTTTCTTCCTGGAAGTCTTGCATAAAGGATAAATTAGTGCCTTACAAAGAATTTTTTATTTAAGCGAAGATTCATTTCCCTGAAATAAACGGAAAGAAGGTATATCCCATCCGGTAGTTCTGCAGTATTAATGGCATCTCCATCAAAAGTATTGTATCTTAGGATTGTCCGGCCGGATATATCAAAAATCGTAATTTCAGGATTTGTCACAGGTTCGAACCATTCTACATTTATAAATTGATCAGCAGGATTGGGATAAATCCTGAATTCCGGATCAGAAAACTCTGTTTTTATGGAGGTGGAAAGGGGAAGGGATGAAAAAACAGGACGGATCATAATAGTACCCTGGGCCTGGGATTGTTTCCATTCAGGCCCCAGGTTGTAAAAATTTCTTGCCTTATTATCTTTATTTAAATCGAAACCAATATTTGAAAGTTTATTAACGGTTTTTTTCCAGCCCACATAAAAATCCCCTTCTATCCACAATGTTGAATCCAGGGGATAGCGAATAAACTGGTTTAGTTCCTGACTATAAGTGGGGCGTTCTCCTTCCTGACCATAAAGGAGATTTCCGGGTTTACCATTATTATCATCCCAAATGCTAAGTGTAAAGTAGAAGTTCAGGTTCAGACTATCATCTATCTGGTTAAAATACATATCTACAGCTCTGAGTGAATCCGCTTTGAAGGAGGTGAACTTCACCGCAACCAATGCATTGGTTGTGCCTCCGTCACTTAGGGCATAATAGTCATCGAAAACCTGCACCCGTCTCAGAGTGTCATTATTTTTATAATCAAATGCGTCTGTCTCAATAATCGTGCTTATCTCAAAGAATGACGGGCTGGGTGAAAGGGGATCAATTTCAAAAGGGTAATCATACTCAAAATCGAAATCCCGGATTTGCCCTTTATCAAAATCATTTGCCGTCGGAAGCGTTTTATAGGTATAGCCAGTTTCCAGGTCTTTAATTCTCACATATTTTGTCACATTCCTTGAAATATCATCCAGGTTGGTAATGGAAGTATTAATAAATGGATTGATCTGTGTAAAATAGGCATCCCGGAAATGATCCCATGGAATCGCATCATAATCTTTTAACAGGGAAGAAATCGGTTTAACAAAGCTCACATCATTCTGCACGGTATCGTTTGAATTCCTGTTTTTATCCAGTTTGACATAATCAATATGCCAGAGATCAAAATTTGTAAATTCATCCTTGTTATCATCCGGAAAACTGGCCAGGTTATAAAAGCGGAAACTAAAGCCTTTCTGTAAATATTCCGGATCGGAAACAGGAATTAAAACATACTCAAAATCTGTCATTACTTTTCCCGGTGTCGACCAGACACTGTCCCATTCTTCCGTATCCACATTAAAAAACTCAAGTCCGAGAAGATCCTTTGCCTGGGGCTGATTACCCAACCCTTTTGCCTGGTAATAGAAACTTAAAAATATATTATCAGAAGGCAGATAATCCAGATTGACAGGAACCGATGTCAGGTAGTCGGCGATAAAACTGATACTATTAGCGTTTTTATAGGCAGCCCCATTATAGTCGTAGGTATCCAGTGTAGCTATTCCTGATGTAACCGGATTCAAGGAATACCTGTTATTAATATATGCAAACTGATCGATCCAGTGGGAGGATTTAGGTTTTACATGGGAATCTGAAAAATCATCAATAAAAGGGAGTTCCAGGGTATCCACACTGAGAGCCTTTTTTAATCCTGTCGGTTCTAATTCATAAAAAAATTTTGCATCCGCATTTTCAGGATTGGGAATAAGG
>CBDUPM010000658.1:0-1921 GCA_965369105.1 uncultured Bacteroidales bacterium
TCAAAACTCCGTCTTCATTTCTCATTTCCCGGTAAAAAGGTGGCTGATAATAAATGCCTGAACTGAGATGAAACATTAAATCCCTTTCCCATGAAGGTTTAAAAGAGAAATTTACCCTGGGACTTAGTAAAAACTCATTGCTTAACCGGAGGTATGTTCCCCTGATACCTGCAGTTAGAAAATATTCATTATCATTCCGCCGGTATGCCCAGGTATCCTGAATGTAGGCTGTTATCCGGGTGTTTTGAACCTTATAATCAGATTTAACCACATTGCTCAGCTCAAGCTGTTCTGTTCCGGTAGGCACTGAAAATCCGGATGAATCTATTAATTCCCATTCACTGATTTGATCCTCCACATTTTGTATCTCATAACGGCTTCCCCACTTGAGAATATGATTATCTTTTTTGAATTCCCCAAGATAGGAAACTGAATATACATAGGCCTGGAGATAATTACGTGCATGATTCAGAAAGGAACCAATGCCAATGTTTTGTATGCTGTCGCCATAGGTGTCTGATCCTACCGTATTGTCCAGTTCATTGATGAGATATTGTCCCAGAATATCAAAACTTTCATTTTCCCGGGTGGTAAAGCCGGAGGCAATCAGCTTCATATTTAAATCTTTACGGGGTTTCCAGTGGAAGGTTCCTGCCCCCAGGTAAGTATTAAACTCATCTTTTTCATTTCCTTCATAGAAAATTCTCAGATTCAAAGGGGTGCTCGAGGTTCCAAACTCTGTATCTCTGGTTTTGGGAATAAATGTATATTGATTTAAACCTATATTCCCCAGAAAACTGAATTCCAGTTTCGGGGAAAATTCATAACGGATAAGGGATTGAATATCACCAAATTTAGGTTCATAATCACCTGTGGTTTCCAGGCTGTTCAGCAAATAGGCTGTGGTTTTATAACGGACACCGGCCAGGATGCTTAATTTTTTATTTTTACTGATTCCCTCCAGGTGTGCAGAACCTCCTAACAGGCTGGCAGACACACTTCCTTTAAATTCCGTCGGTCGTTTGTAAGTAATATCCAGAACAGAAGACATTTTGTCTCCATACCTGGCGTCAAATCCACCGGCCGAAAACCGAATTCCGGAAATAAGGTCAGAATTAATAAAACTCAGTCCTTCCTGCTGACCAGAACGAATCAAAAAAGGACGGTAAATTTCTATGTCATTTACATATACAAGGTTTTCATCGTAGTTTCCTCCCCTGACACTGAATTGGGAGCTTAATTCATTGTTGGATGAAACCCCTGGCAGGGTTTTAATAATGGACTCGATGCTGCCGGTTGTATTGGGCAGGAGGTCCAGTGAAGAAACGTCGATGGACTGGAAACTGGTGGCTCTTTCCTGTCGTGCTGAAACAGAAACCTCAATCAGTTCCGTTACGTCCTGTTCAAGTTGTATTTCAATGGAATACTGCTCCCTGGGTTTAAGATTTAGCTGAATTTCCCTGTTTTTAAATCCCACACATGAAAAGACCACCCGCAGATCTTCTCCATCCGGAACATCCAGTGAGAAAAAGCCATCATCTCCGGTCATGCTGCCTAAATTCCGGCCTTCAATTGCAATATTTGCAAGGAACACAGCTTTTCCCTCATGATCGGTAATGATTCCGGAAATATTGGCCTGTCCGAAAACCTGGAGACTAAGATTAATTCCAATAATTATGAATAATATGTTTCCCGGGATTTTCATCTGCAGACAATCCAATAACTCTGATTTTTAATTAAAATTGTGACAAAAGTATAAAAATTCCGCAATGGCCGGATTGTCCTCCTCTAAAAATAGCTTACGCTTATATCCCGAAAGAATTTTTAATTGACGAAAGAATTGGAGAATACTTGAAATTTGAAGCCTGAAAGGTGAAGCATAAGGCAATCTTTACCTGCTTTGATCCGGTTTAATCATCAT
>CBDUPM010000659.1:0-1918 GCA_965369105.1 uncultured Bacteroidales bacterium
TGGGTTTTTAATCTTATTAAACTTATTACCATCAAATGGGGAATTTCACTTCCATTTATCGGACTTTCACATAATAACTTTGGGTCATTTGTCATAACGAATATTGGAAGTATTGGTCTTGATCTCGGATTTCCTGCTCTGTTTCCGGTATCGAACGTTGCCATGGTATTTGTACTTGGCGGTGTTCAGAAAAAAGCAGTTGTGGTGAATGATAAAATTGTAATCAGAAGAATGATAAGCCTGAGCACTGCCCTGGATCACAGGGTGGTGGATGCCATACATGGAGGGAAACTTTTTAAATTTTTAAAAATGTCGGTAAGAAATCCTGAACAATTTACCTGAAACCGGTAATGAGATCAGGCAGATGGATCAGATTTTACTCTTTTCCAAAATATAAGGATTCCTGCAAGTATGATCAATTCCCCTAATATAAATATCCACCACGGAAATTGATTGGGGATGTAAAGGAATGCATGTTCTATTGCTGCCTTATTATTCATACTTAATATTTGACCTAATTTGAATTCCTTCAGCATATATTTTGAATAATCAAGTACAAAGCCAAAAATCAATACCAGGGAACCAGTAATAAGTAAGGTCCATTCCACGCTACTTATCCTGGTATTCTTTCCTTTATCTGCATAAACAAGAATTATCAGGGCAAAAAATATCATGGTGAACGATACAATGACAGGACTCAATACCGGCCCGGTCCAGGTGGTCGGGATAAGGAAAAGGATATCCCAGGTGAATAAGGATTCGGGCCATCCGATCATGAAATTCAAAAAAATATAATAAAATATATCCCAGATAGCAAAGCTGTAAATGAACCAGGCAAATCCCTGGCTAAAGTTTTTACCTGCCATCATTCCAATGGACACCAGCATGATCAGGGTTGCCGCTTCTCTCAGTATTTCGGTAAGTGCAATGGATTCAGGAATGGGGACCAGAGGAAAATCAAATCCACCCGGGTAGAGAAGCTCGCGCAGGTAAATTACAACTGCTGTTTCAAGGAAGGCCATGGCAACCGCAAAAATTGTCACAATCCATATTTTTTTTTGTAGTCCCATATTAGAATTTCCCTTTGTGAATCAAAGGCATTAATACAGTTTACCAATACATTTTATAAACTTAATCCAGTGGCCTGATGCTTCCTGTTTTCGCAACAAATCCCCCGTTTTCTATCATGTTTATTTTGAGTTTTTCATCTCTTGTTATAGCTCTTCTTGAAGTTTGAAGGTCATCCCTGGAGCTTCCGTCCTGTAACAATATAAAGTCAAAGCTACCGGGGGGAAGAAAGCTGAGATCAAGTTCAACTTCCTTGCTTATATTTTCCCCGTTGATTCCGGCAATATACCAGTCTTTCCCCTTCTTTCTTGCAATAATGACATCCTTTCCCGGGTAACCTGAGATTAACATGGATCTATCCCAGCTAACAGCTAATTCTTTGAGGTATTCAATAGCAAGATCAGGTAATTTTTTATAGTTTACCCAGTGGTCCGCAAAATGCTGAATTCCGGATTGAAAAATTACCCCCAGAGCCAATTCATGAGCTGTGGAGGTCTGATGTGGGTATTCCGCATCGGATAATGTAATGGGGGTATAATCCATCGGACCGCAAACGTTTCTTGTAAAGGGAATTATGGTATTGTGCTTTGCTGCATATTCCGGGTACCCGGCAAAAAACTTGTAGGCCTCAGCCCCGCGTATGCTTTCCATGGTCAGGAGGTGAGGATAGGTTTTTGACCATCCCCGTGGTAAGGTACATCCGTGAAAATTTACCAGTAACCTGTTTTGTGCCGCATCTACCAGTATATCATGATAGAGCTTAATTACTCCCTGTTTATCACTTTGAAAAAAATCAACTTTCACTCCTTTGACTCCTAACCTGGAAATCCTTTCAAATTCTCTTTCCCTG
>CBDUPM010000660.1:0-1914 GCA_965369105.1 uncultured Bacteroidales bacterium
AGTCACCTTTATATCTAATGTGAACATGATAAGATTGTCCTTTGAACCCATATTCTGTATATCCTTTGTAAAAACTTAAATGGGGTGGCGGATTATCGGGCTGATCAGATGGTTGATAAGCAAGGGATTTAAAAACATTTTTAAGTAACTGTAAATCAGTATTCTTTGATAGCTGTAATAAGATATCAATCGTGGGTTTTGATTTTAACCCTTGAATGGCTGTACTACCCATATGGTCTATTCTGATAATATCCGATTTCAACAAAGAGGCAGTTATTAATTGCTTCTCCACCCGGTACATTTCCACCCATTTGTCATCGTAATTTTGAATAATAATGGGAAACAATTGCCCAAGCTCCTTTGATGTCAGGTTATTCAGGTCTTTGTTCATAATTCCGGTTTCTCTGTTTTGGATGACCCTTGCCAGTCAGAAGAAGATCCGTTAGGAAAAACTTTGACAGAATTCAAATATTTTCATCTCATCAATCATACTTATGTTTTCCTTTACTCCACTTACCTTTTTTACAATGGTTTTTTCAAAAAAATTCATTTTGGAGAAGTTGAATTCACCACCGGGAAGAAGGCTTGCCCTGGCATGTTTTCTCAGATCTTCGGGAAAAGCATTTTCAAACTGGCTTACTTCTTCTTCTTTCATCATGCAGCAAAGGTAGAGTCCCAGTTCTTTTTGAAGAAGGGTATTCCTGTTTCGGGTGTAAAAATCTTTTATACTTTTCTGGACCATCCCGGCATGAATCGAACCTCCCAGGATAATCCGGTCTGCCTGACTTATATCCGGATTAGGATTCTTTTCCAGGTCAATTAATTTGGTTTCTGAAGCTTCTATAGTATCAGATATTATCCGGGCCACTTTTTCGGAAGCTCCGTGTTTGGAAATATAAATAATAAATGTTCTCATTTTTATTGTTTTTCAGTTTTTGACATGGGTTTCAGGAAAAAGTACAACAGGGTTAAACCAATAAGAGACAGGAAAGCAAAAATAAATGCTACACTCATATCTTCACTGATCCCTTCCTTTTTCAACATAATCACCATTGCGATCAATGCAATGGTAAGAATAATGATAAAAACATTCAATACAGGTGCCAGCAAGTAAGCAAGTTTGTGATCCTTAAACAATAATACAGCCGTAATTATTAAAGCCGGTAATGCAAAAGACAGGTCAACCGCATGAATTGGATTTATGGCATAATCATTTTCAATAACAAATTTCGGAGCTTCTCCTTTTAAAAGGGGAGGTACAATGTCTTTCAGCCATAAAGTATAAAACACGATAGCAATAAATAAAAAGAACCAGGCAGCAAATTTAGTGGGTGGTTTTTCAGAAAAGATTGATTTTATATCCTCCCGTCCTGTAAAATAAATCCAGAAAATCAGCAGGTAGGTTGAAAGCGCCAGTACGAAACAATAAACAAGGAATAAATCATTATGTCTGATTCCAAAAGTATAAACAATATAAGAATAGAGGTAATAAAAAACCATTCCGGCAAAAATCCATGAGGCTGTTTTACTTCCGCGGTTCATAAGAATCAGGGAAACCAGCAAAATGGGTCCTCCGATAAATAGATTTACAAAATCCTGCCCAATTCCCTGTACAGCTATACTGGTTGTTTCCCTTGCATAAACTGATTCTTCCGTCATTCCCATCCAGGATGCAAATCCCATTAGAATTAGCATAGGCAGGGTCATAAAATTTAAAATTTGAAGTTGTTTTTTATTCATGACAAAGTTTTTTTATGATTACATGAAGCTTTTCTTCAGCAGATTATGTCTTTTTTTCAGTTCCAACGATCCCGGTTAATATAGATTGGATACACTCCTGTACATATTGCTGAATTTCCTTTTCACTCAGGGATCCGATTTTATTGATCAACATTAAGTTAAAACCCCGTAAAT
>CBDUPM010000661.1:0-1910 GCA_965369105.1 uncultured Bacteroidales bacterium
ATCAGAAAGGAAATCTCTTCCATTAATTTTCCCGGATAATCAGGAAGATTTGGCTTAAAACCCCGAAAACCAGGTTCCATTTTACTCAAGTCAATTTCAATCACTTCTTTTTCTCCGCTTGTTTTGAAATAAGCAATATAAGAGTGTCGGTCGGAACTTTTGGATTTTACCCTGAACTGATAAGATTTCCCATCCCCTTTGAGGTAAATCATCGCTTTGGAAAAATTTTCCACTTTTACCGGATCAAAACGGTAACGTATAGACGAAAAGCCTCCGTTATTTTCAAGGGAAACGTCCCCTTCGAAAATTCCGTAACCCTCCTCACTGACAGATATCTTACCTTCCGATCTGCCTCCCATTACATTATCGTCGACTACATACCATTCAGCGGATTCGGAACCGGACATAAAATCGTAAAGGATCATTTCGGGTGGATTGAAAATGAATAATGATATTAACAGAGAGATAATCATATAAGTAAAACAGGGATTTTGTATGTTGGTTCAATTTGAAGTCAATAATAGTTCCGACATTCAATGTTGAAAGTACTTCAAGGGAATAGCCTGTTCCCTTTATAAAAAATTATTGAAAATCCCCTGGGGGAACTCCATAGGCTTCTTTGAATTTCTGGTAGAAATAGGAACGGCTGTTAAAACCGGTTTCATAAAATATTTCTGATACAGTTTTATCACCCAGTTTTAATTCTGCCGCTGCTCTTTTTAAACGAAGAGAATTAATCAGTTCATGAGGTGTCAATCCGGTTAATGCTTTAATTTTCCGGTACAGCTGTGTTTTGCTCATGGTCATTTTATCTGTAAGGCTTTCTGCATTCAGGTTTACATCCTGCATATTTTCTTCGATATATTCAATGAGTTCACTGATCAGTTTCTGATCTCCGGATGATAGTCCTTCAAGAACTTCAGATCGGGAAGGATTCTGGTTATATTCAGTGAAATTTTTTCTGAGTTTTTCAATATTGGAAATTAATCTTTCAATTCTTACAAGCAGATGTTTTGGATGAAATGGTTTGGGTATATAAGAATCAGCACCCATTTCAAGACCTTCAATGCGATCGCTGATTTCTCCCTTGGCTGTGAGTAGAATAACCGGGATATGACTGGTAAATATATCCGATTTAATGGCTTTTGTGAGTTCCAGTCCATCCATTTCGGGCATTACTATATCACTTATAACCAGGTCGATAGACTCCTTCTTTAACAATTCTAAGGCCGATTTCCCATCGTGAGCCTTTGAAATTCTGTAATCCTCTGACAGCAGACTTTCCAACAGATCACAAACCTGGTAGTTATCATCCACCACTAACAAAGAGTATTTTCTGTTATCCTTTTCCGGATCTATTATTTCTTTTTCATTCCCAAAAACATGCTTTATTTGTAATTCCTGAGCAACCCTCAAGGCTATTTTTTCACTGCTGGGTATTTGAATCTTGTCAACCAGATCATTTTCAAAACTTTCCCGATTGTTAGGAATAACAACCTGGAATTCACTTCCCCCTTTTATCAAGTTTACCGCCTTTATTTTTCCCTTATGGAGTTCTACCAGACTTCGGGTAAGTGCAAGTCCTACACCTCCACTTTCCTTGGAACCGACTGTATCGTGAATGTCCTTTCCATGATGGTAAAATCGATCAAAAATCTTATCCAGATATTCAAAAGGAATACCGATTCCATTATCGCGAACCATCAAATGAATATGTTCCTCCTGTTCTTTCAGCTCAATTTCAATCCTCCCTCCTTCCGGGGTATATTTTATGGCATTGCTCACCAGGTTCAAAAGTATTTTTTCAAATTTTTCAGCATCTATCCATGCATCAACAACCGGCTGGTGATGAATAAAGTGAAGATCGATTCCATTAAGTTTGGTATATACTTCAAATGCCCTGGTCAGAT
>CBDUPM010000662.1:0-1892 GCA_965369105.1 uncultured Bacteroidales bacterium
ACCGGGCTTTGAGCTCCCCGAACATTATTTCATCTTCATAGGTACCGATTATGGCTCCTCCGGAACCTGTGAACTTTGCTGAGGCTCCTGTTTTTCGGGCAGTTTCGACCATCTCCAGGTTTTTCAGACTAATGGGCATAACTTCCTTCCGGATATCAAAATTCCGGTTTATCAGGGATCCGAGTTTTGAGAAATCCTGGTTTAATAAATCTTTATAAAATTCATCACTCAGCTCTTTCCATTCCTCTATTGCATTTAGAACGGATTTATCCCGAATCCGGTATCTTTCCCTAAGCGTATTATGGACCACTTCTGATCCCTCTGACAACTCTGTCCTGTAAGCAATATAGAGTTTTGGGAATTTCTCCGGTTTTATGGTTTTATAAATTCCATAGCCTTTTGTTTTGAAATGGCTTTCATTAAAATCCATAAAAACCGGACATTCAAAAGCCTGAGCTACCCTGTCCTGAAGACCTGCCGAAATCTGAAGTTCGTCCTGTTCTACAGACAAAACAAGGTTTGCCAGTTGTTCCCTGGGTATCCTGATTTTGTAAAACTCCATCATTGCCCGCATACTTGCAGTAATGATAGCACTTGAACCGGCAAGTCCGAGGCGAAAAGGAATATCACTATCATACCTGATGGTAAAATTTTTATTTTCCAGAATCAAGCCTGTCTCCCTGCAATAATCAGCAAATTTTTTTATAGAGGCTTTCAATAACCTGATTCCCCCATAATAGCCAATATGGTCTACGTCATCCATTAAGCCCTGGATACTCTCAAATACAGATGAATCGCTCTCTGAGGGCATTATTTCCAGCTCAGGGGATTCGTAAAGTAAAATTTCTGCCCTGAAATTCTTAAACAAAAAAGCGATTGTTTTTCCAAAGTATCCGTCGGAAGGATTCCCTATTAATGCGGCCCGTGGATAGGAGACTGATTTAATTATCATTATTTTCTGATTAATATTCCATTACTATTTGTATCTCTTTTTCCGGAAATAAGCTATTCCCTCCGGCGTCCATATATTTTTCATATTTAAGAGAAAACAAAATGCTTGTGGTTGTAATAAATAATGCGGTGGACGCAAAGACAATAATAAGACCCGTCCGTTTGTACCTGATTCCAAATAACCCAATGTATATCAGGATAATAAATATGATAGCCAAAATCACTTCAAAGCCTGACCATAAATTCTGATCGGTAAAAATTACAGACAATTCCAAAAATGAGATCCAATTTCCGGCATCCAAATTAATAATATCCATTCCTTCCAGGCAGAGGATAATATAACTTCCGGAGAAGAATAAGGAAACCAGCAGAATCAATACTCTGAAATACTCCCGGTATCTTTGTTTATCCTGGAATATCCTGTATATCATCTGGGCTCCCAAAAAGCTCAATGGAAAAAAGCTGATTGTGGAGTAATTATTCTCCATACGCTTTATAAAAAGGCCAAAAATCAGGCTAACCCAGAAAAATACACGCATCCAGAGAGCGAATGATTTTCCACGGTAAGATTCAATGATGCTTTTTGTCAGGGCGGGTAAAGCAAAAATAAATACAGGAAAAAGGCCCCCTATTAAGAAAAGTACAGGGGTCAGAAGCAAACTTTTTCCATCGCTAACCGGATTAATGATATTGCTAAAATGAAAACTCAGCACCTCTTTGATGCCTTCGGGATTTCCGTCGGTAATATGCAGGATAAACCACCATCCTCCAACAACAAAGAGACTGATAATATAGAGAATAACATCCTTCCAGATGATGGTAATCATAAACCGGTTCATTGCCCACCAGCTAAAAAAAGTAAGGATAATGATGATCAGCAAAACGGGTCCCGTTGTCAATACCGCAAGCCCTAAGAAGGAGGAAGAAAGCAGGAGATTCTT
>CBDUPM010000663.1:0-1880 GCA_965369105.1 uncultured Bacteroidales bacterium
AACTTACTTTTACCAGCCATTCCAACTTAAACCAAATAATATGAAATCAAAACAGCTGGGTACGATCACAATATTTCTTGCATTTTTAATTATGGGATTTGGGGATGTCGCCGGACCCTTAACCAGCCAGTTACAAGAACATTTTGCTCTAAGCGATGAGCAGGCAGGGTATATTGGATTTTTTGCATTTATAATGTTTGGCTTGTCCATCCCAATGGGGGTGTATCAGGACAGGAAGGGCAGAAAGTATGTTCTCAGGCTCGGATTGTTATCAGGATTATTGGGGATGATTTTACCTATGGCTGGTAAATATTCTTCTTTTGCACTTATTCTTGGAGGTTTATTCTTCCTCGGAGCGGGAGCAGCTCTTCTGCAAGTAGCAGGAAATCCTATAATGAGAGATGTATCTCCCGATGGAAAATATTCCCGGAATTTATCGTTTGGCCAGTTTGTTAAAGCGATCGGATCACTATCCGGATCCTTGATTCCTATTTTTGCTTATAAGTTCTGGGGACTTGACTGGAAATTATTATTTCCCATTTATGGTTCAATTATCATCCTGGTCATAATTTTTCTGTTTTTTAGTAAGATTGAAGAAAAGGAAGAAGAAGTTAAAAAGGCCCCTGCAACTCTTGCTTCCAGTATTAAGCTTTTAGGAAATCCATTTGTTGCCTCAATGGTGATGGGAATTTTTCTCTACGTAGGAGCTGAAGTCGCAATGAGTATGAAACTTCCGAATTATCTTGAATTGAAATTTGATTTTGATATTAAAAGTTTGGGCTTGTTAGGTACCGCCTTTTTCTTTTTAGCCTTAATGATCGGCAGGTTTTTAGGGGGTGTCATTTTAAACTGGATGTCACCAAAAAGGTTTTTAATAATAACAGCTTTGATATCAGTGGCTTCCATTGTAGGCCTTTATTTTGCACCCGATAAGATTAGCGGCTTTATTTTTATTGTCCTGATAGGTCTTGGGTTTGCAAATATATTTCCCCTGATTTTTTCCATAACTATTGATGCTATGCCTGAAAGAGCTAATGAAATATCAGGACTTATGGTGACCGCAATTATTGGAGCAGCAGTGGTTCCCTGGATTTTTGGTAAAGTCTCCTCTTCCTTTGGATTGATGACAGGTTTCTCGGTTCCACTCGTCTGTATGCTGTACATTTTCCTTATTTCATTTAAACCTGGAAAAAAGCAAGTATCGGTTTTTTCTCAGAAAACAGGTTAGTATTGGTCTAAGATCCAGCAGGTAAAGAAAGTTTTCCGTAGAAATCAAACCGGAGGGGATGCAATTATAGAAATAACAAATAACCCCAATGCGCGTGATCTAAAATCATGAATCCCAATCCTTATAACAGGTTTTAATGAGGTTCATGTATTGCTGAAAATTGATGCATTTACAATTATATTTTTAGTTTCAAAGTACAGGGCGAATTTCCAAATGTATTATTGGGGATTAAAAGGTCTACTTACTTTTTAAGCAGTTTTCCACTACTGGTATTTCCCTTTCCTTTTATCCTGTAAAAGTACAATCCGGCTTCAAGCCCCTGAATATCAATACTGGAAACAGACATTAGATTCTCTTTACATATGACCTCTTTTCCGGTAATGTCAAATAAACTTATGCTGAAACTATTATTCGCTTCTGAGAATATTTTTAAGTGTGTTGTTGCAGGATTAGGATAGATGCGAAAATCCGATTTTTCAAATGTTTTGGTTCCTATGGCGACCTTATTTATGATTTTTTCAACCCTTCCAACAAGATCCATATTTCCAACACTGATATCCGAGGACCCGGGTAATTCTCTGAGAAACCACTTAAGACTATAGTTTAGTGAACCTCCTACCGGTATGGATTCATAAGATGATTGATTTTCAAG
>CBDUPM010000664.1:0-1866 GCA_965369105.1 uncultured Bacteroidales bacterium
CTGCGTCTTATTTTTACAGTTTAGTGGCTTTGAGCGAGATTGGTAATGAATTGGTGTTATCCTCATACAAGCAGAAAAGCCTGCAAGGGGATTCTGTTTTGGCTTCCATTTACAAAAATTTTGGAGTGGAGACGAAATTTCAGGATAATGCTCATCACCAAAAGTACGATTCCAGATCGTTGTATAAACGATGAACAGACTGATGGAATAGTAATTATAGGTTTGTTCCAGGTACCATCCATTTCCTGCATGATAGGAGGCTATCCATAATAAGTGACTCTTTAACAGCTTATCATCTATTTCGTAACCGTATTTCTTCAGAAATGAGAGGGTCATTATATTAAAAATCCGCCAGTTGTTCTGAGTGGTCCGGTGATGAGCCCATTCTGAAATAGTTATAAGCATTTCAGCTTTTTGTTCCTCTGAATAATTTGTCCAGAGTGTATCGGGCATTAACAACAAAGTTTTAAATAATCCGCCGAATTCACAGGTAAACTGGTAGGTTGCATCCGGAAGGTCGCCGGGTAAAGGAAGGGAATTTTTGTTTCCCGGAGTTAGTGCATTATATAATTGAAGAGAATAATAATCCTTAAGATTTATTCCATTGATTTCTGTATCCGGATCTGTATGAATAAGCGGCCCGGCCAGAGTAAAGGTTCGTTCCAGCGCCTCAAATTCCAATGAACGATATCGCCATTCGGGTGCTCCCGGTTGTGGATAGCTTTTTCCGGGAACCGAAGGAAATGTAAGGGGATCATCAATGCTTTTAATATGAGTAAATGCTCTCTCAAGCAGATACTTTGCTAATTCAATATAATGCTCCCGGTTCATTCCGGTATAGGGACTTAGTTTGAAATCCGGATTTTTTACTTTAAAAAACTTGGACATTCTCTGATTCAAATTAATTTCTCAATGATTTCCAGCTAAAACTATATTCATCAATCCTTAAAAACATAGCATGAAAAAGTTTGTACCTGTCAGGACTGGATAAAAAACCTCCGGGAAAATTGCTTAAAGGATCAAAAATAAGCTTCATATCCTTATTTCCCATCCGTCTTCCAGACCTGTATCCATGATAAAAGATACGAAGTTTAATCCTGAAAAAACAGGAACTTATTGATCCTCAGCTAACACCGGAATCGTCCAATCAAAGGATTGGATTGAATATCAATAAAAATTACATTCCACTATTCAGCCGGCTTAGAAGGCAGAACTTTTCCCTGAAAAAAAGTAAGGACTAATATTGAAAACGGTTTTATATCCCCATATCCTTAAACAGGTGATAGATAAGAAATACCGGCCAGACAATGGCTTTTAAAATACCTAAAACTCCCATCCAGAATGTACCCGCGGTTGAAATGAAATAAATAGCCGCTCCTATAAAACCTAAACCATAAGTGGCGCCTGTTGCACTGTTGTTGCTGTTTCTTTTTGATTTTGACATTTTTAAAGCATTATATTTATAAAATTACCTCTTTTTTTATTTTATTTACCTGCCTGAATATTTTTCAAAAACCACATTCTTTCAGTTATATTATTTTCGAATTTAAGGATTTTATCTGGGATTCAATAAAATCTTAAATCGTGGCTAATAATCCTCCATCAACATAAAACATCTGGCCATTAACATAGTTGCTGGCATCTGATGACAGGTAAAGCAGGGCACCCAGTAATTCTTCCGGTTTACCCCAGCGGTTTGAGGGGGTTCGATTGCATAACCATTGGTCAAACTCAGGATCTTCATAAAGCGCTTTGGTCATTTCTGTTTTAAAATACCCCGGTCCAATTCCGTTCACCTGGATATTTTGGATTGCCCAATCAGCCGCCATTCCCCTTGTAAGCATTTTTATCCCCCCTTTTGATGCA
>CBDUPM010000665.1:0-1862 GCA_965369105.1 uncultured Bacteroidales bacterium
AAATCTTTCCCAGTGTTTAGAAAAGTCCTGTGAAACGGACATCTTCCCTTTGTAAAGGGGAACCGCGGGAACAAGACCACAGCCTGAACCTCCAAATCGTTTATGAAGTTTGTTACGAATAGGTCCTGACATCCTGTCGGTTTCAATTTGAGAATCTCCATAATGCAATATCCTCAGTAATTCCCTGGAATTGCCAATATTGTGGAGTCTCTCAAAAAGAGGAATGAAATTTCCTTTTCCTGAAGCCGGAAACTCTATTTTATGGATTAATTTTTTCAGACTGTCCGGATCAACCCTTTCCCTTTCCACCGGGATTAATTCCTCCTGGATTTCAATTTCGGGAGTACTATCGTTAGCGGCAAGGGGCATTTCCTCATCGATATCAACATTTTCTATAATATCGGTAATGTCTGCATAATAGTTACTATCCGGTTCGGTGAGAATATCTGGCCTGAAAAATTTTAATTTCAGATTTTCGGAAAGGTAAATCCCATTTTCCGGAAATACATATGCCATTGTAAAAAGCAAAACAGCTACACAAATAAAAAAGACCAGTATTTGCCAGGGTTTCATTTTATAAATCCTTTAAAAAAACATGAAAAGAAAATGCAATATTTCCTTTTCATAGTTTTATCAGCTAAATATAATCTTTATTGTGAATTCCTGCCAAGGAAGTTTTAATTCCTTTTAATTTTTAATATCATTCCGGGTTGAATGGTGGAATTATAGTTCAGATTATTTAGATTCGCTATATCCTGATCGCTGACTCCCGGGAATTTCCTGGCTATCTCCCATAATGAATCTCCGCTTTTAACTGTATAGGTTATATAATTTCCTGTTCCGGAATCCTGATCCGATGCGGGCTTTGGACCTGGAGCAGCAGTTTTCCCAATTCGTTCCTGCTTTTCGGAAAAGCTTAACTGGTCAATATCCTTATACTTTGATGCCCGGTTATTGGGAACATAAATAGTTAGAGTTTGCCCGGTTCTGATCACATTTGAACGTATATTGTTCCAATAGCGAATATCAGATACCCTGACATTATACCACATGGAAATAAATCCAAGGTTATCACCATGTTTAACTGTATACCTGAATTTCGTGTATTTATCCGATGGTAAAACCGGAGCTGAATACCTTGAGGAAGTAGGATTAACAATCATATTACTTTTATCAAAAAAGACGGAATCCTTATAATTTAAAATTGAATCCTGAAGTTCAATAAATGCCATCACACTCTCATCAGGCAGTCGAAGAATATAATCTTTTCCCCCGGGGATAATATCCATTTTGTATTGCGGATTTAAATCCCTGATTTTTTGAACCGGGATATTCAGCACCTCTGAAACCTGTTTCAAATGGAGCTGTTCCCTGATTATTATGGTATCATTATTTAAGGCAAAATCAACCGTTACGGGCCTAAGATTATGTTCCTCAGCGTAGTTCATGACATATGCTGCAGCAATGAATGCGGGAACATATCCCCGTGTTTCCCTGGGCAGGTAATAATAAATATCCCAATAATTCCTTTTTCCACCTGATCTTCTGATGGCCTTATTCACATTTCCCGGTCCGCAATTATAAGCTGCGATTACCAGGGTCCAGTCCTGGTAGATTTCATAAAGTTTAGACATAAATTTTGCAGCAGCAATGGTTGCAGCATAAGGGTCTCTTCGTTCATCTACCATAGAATTAACGGTAAGTCCATAGGGTTTTGCAGTATAGTACATAAACTGCCACATTCCGGTTGCACCCACCCTTGAAACCGCCCTTGGATTCAGGGCAGATTCAACAATAGCCATATACTTTAGCTCATAAGGTATCTGGTAGAGATCAAAAACCTCTTCAAACATTGGAAAATA
>CBDUPM010000666.1:0-1836 GCA_965369105.1 uncultured Bacteroidales bacterium
GCTTGGGGTTTTAATATTTATACCTGATAAACTGCTGAATCTTCCGAAAGGAAATTTTTGGATATGGGTAGTACTTTCATTTTTTTACCCTGTGTTTTCAGCATATGCACAGGAGGTCATTTACAGGGTTTTCCTTTTTAAACGCTATTCCCTTATATTCCCTAAAAACTGGATGTTTATTTTAGCAAGCGCAATGAGTTTTTCATACGTTCATATTGTATATTTTAGTTTGATTTCCATAATCCTTACCTTTTTTGCCGGAATTTACCTGGCAAAAGTTTATCTGGATACCAAATCTGTTCTTTTTACCGGTATACTTCACGGAATAATGGGGAATATCGTATTTACTGTTGGTCTGGGAGAATATTTCTGGTTGGATATGCTGGATTATATATAATGCCGAAAATCAATAATCAAATTCCCGGGAAAGAGACGATATGCATTTTGACCACATTACAAATTATTCAAATATCCAACAAATCACCCCAAATACAAGGATTTCCTATTACTAATATTATATTTGCGTAACATTAATTTAACCCAAAAAATACATTCATGAAAAACAGTTTCCTGATAGCCCTGGTTATATTTTTAAGCTTTTCCCTTTTATCCTGTGAAAAAAAAGAAGGTGAAGGAGGAACTTCAACCATTATGGGTCGTATCCTTGCAAAGAATTTTAATGAAGACTTTAGTATACAGGTGGGAGAATATTATGCCCCTGATGTAGATGTTTTTATTATTTACGGGAAAGACAGTATATATGCCGATGACTTCAAAACTAATGAAGATGGCTGGTATCGGTTTAAATTTCTGAATAAAGGAGAATACACAATTTACGCCTATTCAGAAGATCCCTCCCGAACCAGTGACTCTAAATATATTCCAGTTTCCAAAAGCGTTACAATTGATGAAAATAATTCTACTGTGATCGTCGATGATCTTGTTATATATGAAGAGAGAAACGCTGGTTCCTCGACCATTATGGGTCGTGTTTTTGTAAAAAGTTATAATGCAGACTTTCGAATTCTCCTGGGTACATATTATGCTCCTGATGTGGATGTTTTTATAAATTATGGAGAAGACAGCATCTATTTCGATGATGTTAAAACCGGATTAAATGGCTGGTACAGATTTGATAATCTTGATAAGGGAAATTATACCGTTTATACTTATTCAGAAGATTCAACAAGGAAAGATCCTTCCAATATGATCCCGGTTTTTGAAACAGTAAGCATAACAGTGGATAATTCCACCAAGATTATAAATGACCTGGTAATTTTCGATTAAAATGTATAAAGGCCTCAAAAAAAACCTGGTATTTATATCTTTTTTAGTCTTTGGATTTAATTCCTTCGGGCAATATAAGGATTTTAACCAGTGGACATCTTTGTCTTTACAGAAGGATTTGTTGAAAGGACTTGATCTTGAAATAGATCTTGAGCACAGGTTGAAAAACAATATGAGAACCCGGGATCAGAGCTTTATTGATATAGGACTGGAGTATTCATATAAAAATTTATCTGCTTCCCTGATTTACAGATTTTCCAGTATTAACGATGCGGAATCAGAATATATTTGGGCAAACAGATTCAGTTACCAGTTGGCATATTCCAGGGAGGTAAAACGATTTGAACTTAGTTTTAGGGGAAGGTATCAGAATCATTATGAAAACTATTATTCTTCAGAATTGGGTTACATTCCGGATAAACATTTGCGAACCAGGATCAAACTTCTTTACAATATCAGGGGAATACCCATTGATCCATTTATCAGCTATGAATCTTTTATGCAACTAAATTACGATCAACCCAGACTTATAGATAAGGAAAGATACAG
>CBDUPM010000667.1:0-1827 GCA_965369105.1 uncultured Bacteroidales bacterium
AATCCAGCTGGTCCTTTATAAATTTTTTCTTAGTAAGGGTTGCCGCAAATCCTTCTTCAATAATTTCCATTAATAGAGAATCTTTATCCTTAAAATACAAATAAACTGTCCTGGGCGAATACTCAATCGCCTGGGCCACCTTCCGGATGGTAGTTTTCTCGTAGCCCTCCCTTATCAGTATCTCAGCTGTGGCATCCATAATTTTTGCCCGCAGTTGATTCTTTTCCCTTTCTTTCCTTTCTTTTATACCCATAATATATAAAATAAACAATGTTTACTTTACAAACATAGTATATTTATTTTATTCATTCAAATTCTAAAAGTTTTTTTTTGAAAATAAGTTGTGGGTCATCTTTGCAGAAAGCAATAAGCATCTGCATTGCTGAGCCCTGGGAAAAGGTATACACCTCAGCCTCTTAAGTTTACCATCTTTTCTTAACTTTTTTAAGAAGATTTTCCAGGTCATTCTGGTAATCGAATTGCAAATCTTCATGAAGAGATTCAACCGTTTTCTTAATGCTTTCTACCTGTCGGTTGTAGATATTTTGTAAGGCTATATTGTTATGAATAGATGGTTTTAATTCTGATAGTTTCATTGAAAAATATATTAATAAATCTGCCTCAGTGGTTTTCTTTTGGGAATACCGGATATGCTTTTTTGTAGCAGATAATATTTTTCTCACCGATTTTTTAATATAATAATAACTGTTCCGGTTTATTTCGTCAAACTGCAGATCTATTTCAATTTTGATATTTTTAATATAGGCTGATTCATCAAAGGATTCGAAAAGCAAATAACTCAGGAGTTCTTTATTCTCCTTTTTAAACCTGGCCAGGTGCAGACAAATTTCACGGAGATCCGCAAGGGACCGGCTGGCAAGTTCATATTTGATTTCTTTAATAGTGGCCGCTTTCATAGGTGTGTTTTCTAGATCAATCTTTATATTTTTAAAAGGATTTTGCCTTTTGCCCTTAAACTTTCGCTGTAAACATGAGCATCCCTGCAATCATGGATATTGTAGATTTTATCAATGATTACTTTCAACTTCCCAATGGCAATCTGGTCTCTTACCCATTGAAAATCATGCTTTCTTACTTTCATCAAAACCAGTTTTAGCTTTTTCGGAGAAAACATTGAAAGGAGCTGCTCTTTTATTGTCTTTCCGGAAATATTCAGTTTAATCAGAATTCCATCATCATTTAAATTTTCTTTTACTCCTGCCAGTGAAAGATTTCCGGCTGCATCTACAATAATATCATATTTGAGAGCTTCCCGGGTAAAATCAATTTCATTATAATCAATTTGCCTGTCCGCCCCCAGGGACTTTACAAATTCGAGATTATTATAACTGCATACTCCGCTGACATGGGCACCCAGAATTTTCGCTATCTGTACAGCCATAATTCCCACACCGCCAGAGGCTCCGTTTATCAATACATGCATACCATCTTCCAGTTTTCCATGATGCACCAGGCTTTGATAAGCAGTAACACCTGTCACAGCAATGGATGCAGCATCTTCAAAAGGCATATTTTCCGGCAATAGCAACACATTTTTTTCCGGAACCTTGAAATATTCTGCATAGGTACCGGTTGTATAATCTTTCGCGGCAAATACATGTTGACCTTTTTTAAAGGATGTAACATTCTGCCCAACTTCTTCAATAATCCCGGAGCCTTCAATACCCAGTATTTTTGGAAATTTTTTCCCGGTGATAAGTTTCAGTTTCCCTTTCCTCACCTTCCAGTCGGCCGGATTCACTGATGCAAATTTCGTTTGAATCAATACCTCACCGGGTCCCGGAGCTGGCTTTTTAACATCATTAT
>CBDUPM010000668.1:0-1812 GCA_965369105.1 uncultured Bacteroidales bacterium
GTTACCATTGAGAGTGTCTCTTTAGGCTTTACACCCAACATAAGTTTTCGTATATCCTTTTAGTCCCTTAAGACCCCGTAAAAAAGGCTATCTATGAAAAAGTATTTGGATATGGGAACATCTCCCGGTAAATTAGATGTTTTACATTCGTACAGGTACTTCTATGCCGAGAAGTTGAAAAGCAGATTTAATTACCTCACCTACCTTCTTCGCCAGCTGTACTCTGAATATTCTTATCGCTTCTTCTGATTCTCCTAAAATGGAGACTTGCTGGTAAAATGAATTGAATTCTTTGACCAGATCATAGGTATAGTTTGCAATTAAAGCCGGGCTGTAATTTTCAGCGGCCAGTTGCACCATTTCAGGATAGATTTCCAATAACTTTATTAATTCCTTTTCTTTCGGATGCAATTCGAGATCCGGTTTAAGTGGATTTAAAAGAGCATTAGGGCTCAAATTGGCCTTCCGAAGAATAGATTGAATCCTGGCATAGGTATATTGGATGAAAGGACCTGTGTTTCCCTGAAAATCAACTGATTCTTCCGGATTAAATAAAATTCGTTTTTTAGGATCAACCTTTAATATGTAATATTTTAACGCACCCAGACCAATAATGCGATATAATTTTTGTTTTTCTTCTTCAGAATAATCATCGAGTTTCCCCAATTCCTGAGAGATTTTTGCGGCGGTGTTCGTCATCTCCTCAATCAGGTCGTCTGCATCCACCACGGTTCCTTCCCTGCTTTTCATTTTGCCTTCAGGCAAATCTACCATCCCATAGCTCAGATGGTATAAATGTTGCGCCCAGGAATAACCAAGTTTCTTTAGGATTAGAAATAATACCTTAAAGTGATAATCCTGTTCATTACCCACTGTATAGACCATTCCCCCAATATCCGGAAAATCCTTTACCCGCTGAATTGCAGTGCCTATATCCTGTGTCATATATACAGCGGTACCGTCTGCCCGGAGAACTATTTTCTCATCAAGTCCCTCATCGGTTAGGTCTATCCATACACTCCCGTCTTCTTTTCGGTAAAATATGTCATTAGCTATCCCTTCGGCAATGACATCTTTCCCTAAAAGATAAGTATCGCTCTCGTAATAAAGCTTGTCAAAGTTTACCCCCAAATTTGCGTAAGTCTCATCAAAACCAGTATAAACCCAGCCGTTCATTTTTTTCCAAAGCTCAACCACTTCAGCATCACCTGCTTCCCACTTAAGGAGCATTTCCTGTGCTTTTAAAAGTATCGGAGCTTCGCGTTCAGCCTGTATTTTATCCATCCCCGATTCGATAAGATCTTGCACTTCTTTCTTATAAACCTTATCAAACTTAACATAGTACAAGCCTGCTAATTTATCCCCCTTTAATCCCGTGCTTTCCGGGGTTTCTCCATTACCGTATAATTGCCAGGCAAGCATACTTTTGCAAATATGTATCCCTCTGTCATTAATGATCTGTGTTTTATATACCCTATTCCCGCTGGCCTTTAAAATTTCAGCCACAGAATAGCCGAGTAAATTATTCCTGATATGACCAAGGTGCAGCGGTTTATTAGTGTTTGGTGAAGAATATTCTACTAAAACGGCATTGCTCTCTTGCTCCTGCTTACGGCCATAACTTTCATCATCCTTTATGGAATCAAAGAAAATTGAGTAATACGAATCAGAAATTACTAAATTCAAAAATCCCTTGATTACATTGAATCCCTGAACCTCATTTAGTTCCCTTTCCAGATAGGTGCCTATTTGAATCCCAATTTGTTCGGGATTACCTTTTATATACCGAAGCATTGGAAAAACAACAAGAGT
>CBDUPM010000669.1:0-1805 GCA_965369105.1 uncultured Bacteroidales bacterium
TCACACTACCATGATCGATGATTATAAATTTATGATGCATAATTCCATCATGGTCTACTTCCAGTCTGGGAATGGTTAATTCCTGATCGACAGGTGCAGCATCAGCTACAGATGCATCTGTAATCAGCCTTACCTGGATTCCATCGACTACAGCCTGGTAAATGGCTTCTTTAATACCGCTGCTGTAATTTACAGCCATACTCGAATGATCAGTAAAATCGTACAAGGCCAGATCTAAGGTTTGCTCTGCTTTTCTAATGTAATGGATAAAAGTATCGGCCAGATTAGAGCTATACAATTCCGGGACATCATTGTACCTGTTTATTAAACCTGCCTGGTTAAAGCAAATATTAATCTGGCCGCTGGATTGTGATTCACTGGCAAATACGCGAGTTTCACTCCATGCAGTATCCTGGTCGAGGACAGAGAAAAATTTTGCATAAACCAATGATGCCGGGTTTAGATCCTTAAATGTCAGATTGTGAGTTGTACCTGATTCATCAGAACTAAGATGGTCCATTTCAAGTGCGGGTGTAAGTCCGTAAATTGCTTCAGTTGAGCTTTCAGAATTGGTTTCCCAATAAACGGTGATTTCATTTTTTTGAATGGATACTGCTTTGGGTTGCCGGGTAAAGAACACCGGAGCATCAACAAAAATGTCATCCAGGTTTCTGGGTTCTAATTTGAAAGCACCAAATGAATAACTGATATTTCCAGTTATAATGTATTTTTGGTCTAACTCCGGAGAATAGGGTACCCCCATATCATTAATCACCAGTTTTGCAGATTCATCATCCACTTCCCATTCCCCATAACCTAAATCGGTATTGGTACAGACCAGATCCTCAATCCGGACAAAACAGCTTTCCAGGCTTTCATCAATTTCATCTGTTGTTATTAAGCGCGGTTCCGGTTCAGGATTATTTGTTGAAACGATTTCAAGAGAACTTATGTTTTTTAATTCTGTCCATTCATAATATTCATCAACTGTTGCTGTTAATAAGATTGTATCACCTCTCATCGGCATAGGATTTCTTCCCGGATCGTAAACATAAATTCCTCCCCAGGGCTCTGCATTTTCCCGAATAAAATACCCGTCTTTATAAACTCCGGTGACAGTCCCTTTTGTTGTAACCGTCTGATTATTATAGGGGGAATCTGCAGTCTCTCCCTGTATTTCTTTAATGCTTAGCTGTGACAGGCCATTGAGTGAGAATATCAGTAAAAGAGAAAAAAACAGTAGGTTTTTCATAACTTCCTATTTTTCGAGTTGGAAGATTTCCCGAGTTAAAAATTGATTTGATTCAATTTGCAGAATATACAATCCATTTTGCAAGATATCCAGCTTAACCGAATTGGAGTTCCCAAGAATCATTTTTTGCTGCATCATAACTTTACCGTCAAAAGAAATAATATTTATGTTTACTTCTGATCCGGCTTTCTGCCCGGGCAATTCGAAATTCAGAAGATCTGAAGATGGATTAGGCCAGAGTTTTAACCGGTTCATATTCAGGTTATTGATGCCATTACTTCCAAAAGGAGAAGTAAAGCTCAGGCTGGTCTCACTCATCATATTTCCTTGCAAATCGGAAATATTGGAAACGGTGATGGTGTATTCCTGTTGCTTTAGACCGGTAACCAGCAAAAGTACTTTTGTATCATTATAAAGATATGCTCCGGAAATCTGAAGTTCACCAGAGATGACATAGTTGGCCAGGTTTTCAGCACTGGTTTTTTCCAGTTTCTCACTGAAGCTTAATTCAATCCAGCTTTCATCATTAACCACAACCCCCGTGAAAAGAGGG
>CBDUPM010000670.1:0-1805 GCA_965369105.1 uncultured Bacteroidales bacterium
AAATTCCTAATAAAAGGTAAACCGAATAATGGTAGTATTCCGTTAACCAATTGTTCCTTATTCCGTCCAATACTTTTGTTATTCCTTCGAGATCTGTCCTCCAGATAGGAAAAATGGTGGTTGAGAAATAGGATGATTCGTGAATTTTATTGTACCACCGGGCATAAATTACCCAGCTCAACACCAAACCAACTGAAATAAATGATCCGCTAATGAAGGCTATGGGGTTTTTGAATATTTTTTCGGGTCCTGATTTTACCCATCCCAGCCATTCCAGAAGGAAAATCACAGCTATAGCAAAAAGCATAATCAATGAGGTGATTTTCAGGGAACCTGAAATGAAGAAAAAGAAAAACATCAGGATTAAATAGCGGTTTTTACTGGTTTCCCTGTATTTAAAGAAGTGAAATATAGCTATAAACATAAATGCAAGTGATGCAGAATCGGGAATAAAATTACTCGCGTAATAAATCAAAACAGGGGAGGAAAATGCCAGAAGTGTAACCCCACTTGCATAAAAGAAATCCTTGAATATTAGCATCATGGCCCTGAACAGGTATAATAGTCCAAGCAGGTAAATGAGGGTATTTAACAATCTGAAAAGGAATTCATGATAGCCGAAGATTTTATATAAAATCGCTACACTGTAATAGAGAAAAGGAGTGTCAGCAGTAGCTGTGAAGCTTGTCGTACCGCCATCCGAAGTCAGGTTATGGGTTTTGGGCTGGAAGAAGTTCATTCCTTCCAGATAATAATTCCTTGCAAATGAAGCTCCGTCGGTTTGCCTCCACTGGTGGATTCCCTGTGTTGGCTTAAAAATTATATGATGATAATCATAGTAAAGGCAAATCGCCAATAATATGATAACAAAGAATAAATTTTTGGAAATCCGGGACATATAAACTGATTAGTGCAGTAAATCTAGGGAAATTTACAGGCAAAAAAAAGGAGTATCCTATTTTACCCGAAATCAGTTTTCCATACCCTCAAAATTTCAATTCTATGATTTAAAAGGAGAATCAAGAGACCCTTTGATATATTATCAATGATTTTTCGGCAAACTACGCTGATTGCAATGGCTTAATTAAAGCGAAAGCCATGGAAACTTTTACTTCCTGAATCAGCGTCATCTGCAGAAATTTCATTTAACCAGATCCTGCTTGAAACTCCCGGATAATATTTTATAAAATATTTCCTTTTTATTTCCCTTAGTACAAATCAGGTAAATATAATTTGTGTGCTTTCACCATCACACATTTCATAGAATTCTCCCACGGTCAGGACAGAATCAACTCCCTCCCACAAATCATCTTTTTCCAGTTTAAACATGTCCATGGCCAGTTTGCAGGCATAAATTTCTCCTCCACCGGCAGTAATCATTTCCAGGAACTCATCCACAGGCGGAATATCCAGTTTTTCCATCTGACTTTTCATCATGGCTGAAACACCTGCTTCAACGCCCGGGATAATACCCATAATTGAAGGGAAAGGGAGACCTCCCGGCATTCTCATTGCGGGATTCCCAACGGTTGCAGTATGGAGTTTTTTCATTTGTTTTTTAGTGATAGCATCAAGTCCGAAGAAAGTGAAAAAGACTTTTGCCTCCATACCTTCCATTACTGCACCATTTGACATTACCAGGGTAGCGTAAACATCTTCAATGGTGCCCTTGGCACAGATGATGCATACTTTTTTCAGAGGATGTGTTTTTTTATCGCTCATTTTATTTTTAAATTAATTAAACGCAACTGCTTGGTTTAGGAATACCGGCAATTTTTGTAGCCTTTTTCAGAGGTCCACCCGGG
>CBDUPM010000671.1:0-1805 GCA_965369105.1 uncultured Bacteroidales bacterium
GGTATGCTTCCAAGGGAAAAACGGGAACTATATGATACAGGTTTGAAGGTACCCCTGGTAATCCGGTTTCCGGGGACTGAAGACAATGGAAAAGTGGATGATCAGTTGGTCAGTTTTGTCGACTTTGCACCAACGGTACTGTCTCTTGCCGGAATAAAACCTCCTGAATATATGCAAGGTCAGGCATTTTTAGGGAAGCACAAATCGGAGAATGAAAGAGAATATATTTATGCTGCGCGCGACAGGATGGATGAGGAATATGACAGGGTAAGAGCTGTAAGAGATAAAAAGTTTAAATATTTAAGAAATTACTTTCCCGAAAAGCCTTTCGTCCAAAATATTACATACAGAAAGCAAATACCCATGATGAGGGTTCTTTACGACTATGATTCACTGAAAAAGTTTAGCGGGAAGGATAGCTTATGGTGGAGAAAAACCAAACCCAGGGAAGAACTTTACCTGGTATCAGAGGATCCCTATGAATTTAATAATATAGCTGATCTTCCTGAATATTCGGACCAGTTGGAAAAAATGAGGAAGGCAATGGATAACTGGCAGGAAACTTATGGGGATATGGGTGCCATTCCGGAACGCGAGTTAATTTATGATGTTTTTTGGAAAGGTCCTTTTCAGCCGGTTACAGAAAATGTTCAGTTTGAAATCATAGATGGAAAAATGAGGCTTTATTGCGCTACCCCGGGATCATCCATAGCCTGGAGAATAAAAGGTGAAGGGGATCCGGACCAATGGAGGCTTTATATTGATACAATTTCTGTGGTTAAAAATAAAACGATTGAAGCCCAATCTGTTAGAATAGGTTATAAACATAGCCTGATAACTGAAATATCAAATTAAGATGAAAAATTTATTGAATATTTTTTTTGTATCCCTTGTACTTGGTTCCTGTGGATTAAATGAAACTAAAATGGTCAGGAATGCAGCTCAGACAATAATAGAAGATGATCTGGCTGCCTTTGTCAGTGTTTTGGGATCTGATGAATTTATGGGTAGAAAACCATTTTCTGCCGGTGAAAAACTGACCATTGAATACCTTGCAAAGCAATATCAAAGAATTGGTCTGGAACCAGCATTTGAGGATAGTTATTTTCAGGATGTTAAATTAGTGGAGATTTTATCAAAAATTGAGAAACCGCCTGTCATCAGTCTCGGTAAAAATAAAATCAAATTGAATTTCCCGGATGATATTGCCATAAATTCAAAGAAAACAGTTGATGAAATTGATGTAAAGGATTCAGAATTAGTTTTTGCAGGTTTTGGAATTGTTGCACCGGAATATAACTGGGATGATTATGAAGGTATTGATGTAAAAGGAAAAACCGTTGTGGTACTGGTCAATGACCCGGGATTATATACCGGAAATAATGAATTTTTTAAGGGTAAAACGATGACCTATTATGGACGATGGACCTATAAATATGAAGAAGCTGAAAGGCAGGGTGCTGCCGGAATTTTAATCATTCATGAAACGACAGGAGCAGGCTATCCCTATACAATTCCAAGGAAGTCGGCCTTATCAACTAATTTTTATATTGACCATCCTGTAAAACCAGAGCATGAATTACTTTTCAATGGTTGGATCAGTGCAGAATCTTCTGATCGTCTGCTTGAAAAAATGGGGATGAAAACTGACTCCCTTAGAATGGCAGCAACCCAAAAGGATTTCAAATCTTTTCCCATGAATGCTTCGATCTCACTGAAATTATCAAATTCCTGGGAATTCAATATTTCTAAAAATGTTGTGGGAATTATACGAGGAAGTAAAAATCCTAATCAATGCATTATTT
>CBDUPM010000672.1:0-1803 GCA_965369105.1 uncultured Bacteroidales bacterium
GTACGGTAGTTTTTTAATTGTTTTAAATAGTGATTCCATGCGAAGTCAGCATAAAAAACCTCCTCTTCAATTTCAAATTGATCAATTAATTCCGTATTCACTTTGCCAAATTCAACAATGGATTTTCCAGTTACTTTATACACTAAACCCTGGCTGATATATGGGTTCCGGGATTCTGCAATCTCAATTTTTGCATGAGTTATACTGATTCGTTTGAGAATTAGATCCACGAATGATTTAAGATGGTATATATCTGCATCTTTACCATCCCCCTGCCAGTTTTCAGGTTTGGTTTTACCGGTCAGGAAAATTGCCAGCCGTGGATTTTCGTTATATTTTTTATGTGGATTATTGGATTTTACTTTTGAATTAATGCTGTAAATATTTCCAAATTCATAGAGTTTTAAATCCTTTTGTTTCCGGTTCCTGTTGTATGCAATAGCTTCAAGGCCACCATATAAAAGACTTTTCCTCATACAGTTCAGGTCGTTACTCAGGGGATTGAAGATTTTTACCAGTTCGGGATCCGGGTTTTCATCACTTTCATAATATTCACTTTTTGTAAGCGAATTGGACATTATTTCGTTAAATCCATTGCTAGTTAGCAGCTCAGAAATCAGATGATTAACTTTTTCAATATCAGGTTTTTCATAATGGGATAAATTCGATCTGACCCCTTTGGGAAATTCTATATTATTATAACCATAAATTCTCAGAACTTCTTCCACAATATCTGCAGGACGCTGAACATCTACCCGGTAGGGAGGCACCTTAAGTTCAAGGCCGGTTTCGGTTTCATTTTCAACTTTTATATCCAGATCAGAAAGTATGGATTTCACTTTTTCTTTTTCAATAAGCTTTCCTATCAGTCCGAATAAGTAATCGTATTCTATTTTTATTTCAAAATCTTTGACAGCCTCCGGATAAATATCTGTTATCTCAGAACTGATTTTAGCACCTGCCAATTCCTGCATCAACAATGCGGCCCTTTTCAGAGCATAAATCGTGTTATTCGGGTCAGAACCTCTTTCAAACCGGAAGGAGCTATCCGTATTCAACAGGTGCCTTTTCGATGTTTTCCTTACAAAAACCGGATTAAAACAAGCACTTTCAAGGAAAATACGAGTGGTTTTTTCGCTTACACCTGATTTAATTCCCCCAAAAACACCGGCAATACACATACCTTCTTTTTCATTACAGATCATGAGGTCGTCTTTATGCAATTCCCGTTCCTCTTCATCAAGGCTAATAAATTTACTTCCCTGGGGAAGAGTTTTAATAATTACTTTCCCGCCTTCTATCATATCCGCATCAAAAGCATGTAATGGCTGACCTGTTTCGTGAAGTACAAAATTGGTAATATCAACAATATTATTAATGGGTTTTAAGCCTATGGCTTTGAGTTTTATCTGCAACCATTCAGGAGATTGCTTCACATTGATATTTGTGAGGCAAAGGCCTGAATATCTCGGGCAGGCTTCAGAATTCTCAACCTTTACCGGGATGTTTAAATCATGATTGTCAATCTTGAATTTCCTGACCGTGGGCTGAACCAGTTTTACCTTTTTATCCTGATTCAGGAAAGCGGCAAGGTCCCTCGCCACACCATAGTGGGATGCACCATCAATCCGGTTTGGTGTCAGACCAATTTCAAAAACAACATCCGTTTTTATACCGAAATATTTTTTAGCCGGAGTTCCGATTTTAGCTGAGGTATCCAAAATCATAATACCGTCATGATTGTCTCCCAGCCCCAGTTCATCTTCAGCACAGATCATCCCTTCGGAAACTTCGCCCCGTATT
>CBDUPM010000673.1:0-1795 GCA_965369105.1 uncultured Bacteroidales bacterium
ACCTGCTTGGTTTGGGCGATAAAGAAGAAATGTGGAAATTACCTATATCGGAATGGAAACAACGGGTTGAAAAGGGTAAAAAAGCAGGGAAATACCCGAAAGAAGGAGATGATAAGGTCAGTATTAAATTTAAATCCATCGATATAACCGGCACCGCAGCAGTTGCTAAAATTGAATTTTTTATCGGTCAAAAACTGACTTATGTGGATTATATTTCACTCTATAAATTCGGTGAAAAGTGGATGATGGTCAATAAGGTTTTTTATAAATTTCCGGAAGAGAAATAAAGTGGCCTCCGAATGTTAGTTCTTGACCCTATTGACATTCCCGGAGTTCCGAAGGATTATGGGATTTGAACAAAAGTTATAACAAACTGTATTATTTATAGTTAAATTATTTCTATTCACACCAATAGGGTACTCTGAATTAATAATCAAATTTTTTAAGTCAGAATTCCCATGAATTACCGACCGAATTTTTGGCAAACTTTGTAAACTAAAATTATATATATGAAAAACTTAAAAAAGGAAGATATTAATCAGGAGATTTTTGATTTATATGACGACTATGCTCATAATAGAATCGAAAGAAGACGATTTCTAAAAAAATTATCCGCCTACGCAGTCGGAGGCGTTACCCTTACTTCACTTCTAAGTTTTATAATGCCTAATTATGTTGATTCCTTAACGGTAAAAAAGGATGATCCCAGGCTAAAATCAGATTTTATAGAATATGATTCTCCAAAAGGAGGAGGAAAGATCCGGGGTCTTCTCTCTATGCCCGTAAAGGAAAAAGGAAAGTTACCCGGAATTATTGTTGTTCATGAAAATCGTGGTCTGAATCCTTACATTGAAGACGTTGGACGCAGGGCTGCACTGGAAGGGTTTGTCAGTCTGGCACCCGATGCCCTGACTCCCCTCGGTGGCTATCCGGGAAATGACGATGATGGAAGAGCATTGCAAAGGCAGCGTGACCGGAATGAAATGCTGGAGGATTTTATTGCCGCTTACAAATATCTTAAATCGCATGAGAATTGCTCAGGCAAAGTAGGAGTAGTAGGTTTTTGTTTTGGGGGATGGATCTCCAATATGATGGCAGTAAAAATCCCTGATCTGGCAGCAGCAGTTCCTTATTATGGAGGAGAAGAAACTTCCCGTATCAATGCACCCCTGTTACTCCATTATGCCGGTCTTGATAAAAGAGTCAATGAAGGTTGGCCAGCCTATGAGCAAGCTTTGAAAGAATACCAAAAGAAATATACCGCTTATGTATATCCGGAAGTGAATCATGGCTTTCATAATAATACAACCCCCCGGTATGATGAAGCCGCAGCAAAGCTTTCCTGGAATCGTACGATTTCTTTTTTTAGAGATCATCTCGAATAGTTGAATACCAGGAATCTTTTTAAGCAAATAGTAAGAAATTTGGTGTAGCCGGCGTTTTGAGGAAAGCCTGAAACGAGAAACGAGAAACGAAAAAAAAGTAACCTGATTCCGGTCTTGAGCCTGACCAGTAAGTATACAGGGCCTGAAGAACTCCTTCGATTCCGGGCTACTCCATATTTACAATAATCCTTCTGAAGCTGGTTAACGAAGGTTCACCCCGGTCGCTGACTTCGCATATCAGGTGAATATTATTTCCTTCTTCGCCAAAGGGAGTAATAAAGGAAACTTCCGAAGAAAGATAGTTTTCCAGTTCCGGACAAACCTCATTTGTTCCTGCTTCCGGGTAGGTCCACCAGAAAAAGTCCAGCTCATCTGAGTCAGGATCGAATGAGGATGCTGCACTTAAAACG
>CBDUPM010000674.1:0-1794 GCA_965369105.1 uncultured Bacteroidales bacterium
CCTTCCCTTTAAATTTTTCGTTAGCGATCCTGATGAATTCCATTCCGTTCATATTGGGCATTCTCATATCACTTATTACCACCTTGATATCCGGATTACTTTCTAAAAGGCTGAGGCCTTCTTCTCCTGAGAATCCGGTTATAACATGATATTCTTCCTGAAAATTAATTTCAAATAATTGAAGGTTCAATTCCTCATCATCAATATATAAAATCCTGGTTTTATCCATTTTCAACAAGCTTTGGCAATTTTATAATAACTTTTGTACCCTTCTTTAAATCAGATTCAAATTCAATCTGACCATGGTGATCCTGTATAATTCTGTACGCTATGGAAAGTCCCAGGCCTTTAGCCTCCTGGGGTGATTTGGTAGTAAAGAAGGGATCAGTTATTCTGGGTAAATTATCCTTTGAAATCCCTTTCCCTGAATCCTGAATGGATATAATCGCAACATTACCAGACCATTCAGTAGATATTGAAATAAAGCCTTCCTTTTCGATGGATTGAATTGAATTCAAAAGTATACTCGTAAAAGCCAGGTTTAGCTTTCCAACATTCCCTTTTATAAAAATGCCTTTTTTATCATAGGTCTTTTTAATTTGAATATGGCTGTCAAACTGATTTTTCAGCATTAAAAGACCATTATCAATAATGTCATGAATATTACATTCTTCATTATAATTTTCACTATCCCTGCTAAAATGATTCAGCCCTTTTACAATTTCGGAGGCTCTGTCAACTCCGGTTTTCAATCCATTTAACAGAACTGAGACTTCATCTTTATATTCCCTGGCTTTGCCGTTAAAAAAAGAATCTAATCCATAATAAGACCCAATTATAAAATTTAGCGGATTATTAATTTCATGGGCAATACCTGACATTAAAATCCCAACAGAAGCCATTTTTTCAGTTTGAATTAACTTAAGCTGCATCGACTTTAATTCTGCAAGGGTTCCTTCTAATTCTTCTTTTTGTTTGAGGATAAGTTCATTTTTTTCATATAACTCCTCATTCATCATCTGCAATTCCTCATTCATTGCCATCAACTCCTGGGTACGCTGATCAACCGTTTCTTCAAGATTTTCCTTATGCAGGTATAAATCTGTATGTAACCGGGAATTCTGGATTGCAGTAGCCAGTTGATTGGATAAAATTTGGCCAATTTCTATTTCTTGTTTTGTATAATTTCTTGAATTATTACTTGTTCCCAATATTAAAACCCCAAGTGCTTTTTTCTCAATTACAAAAGGAATATATAAGATACTCCGCAACTGTCTTAATTCAACCACTTTCTTTTCTTCTTCAGAAAGCCTGGCGTTGGCAGTATCAGAAATAAATACCGGCTCGCAAGTGTTTATTGCTTTTTTTATATGGGGATGATTATTTAAATAAGCTTCTCTCAGTACATTTGGCATATCGGGCGATAAGGGAGGGGTGGTTGCACTCAAAAATAATTTTTCATTTTCTTCAAGAATATATATCGCAGCTGTTTCAATCTCAAACAACTCCGACATTCCATCACTAATATTTTGAAGAACTTTATTATAATCGAGAGTGCTATTGATACTTTGACTTATATCAATGATTACGCTGAATTTCCGCAGATTGTCGGAATCCGTTTGTTTCAATAATAGCTGAGCCCTTTTCATAAACTTAAATATACTAAAAATAGCTCAAATGTATCCTATGCGGATAAACAATTTCCCACAATCGAATTCAACAGGAAGTTATAAATGTAATTTATTCTTTAAATTAGAAGTCCTGATGACCGAAGATAATTTCATTAGCAAAACA
>CBDUPM010000675.1:0-1790 GCA_965369105.1 uncultured Bacteroidales bacterium
ATGTGTATTCTAATCCGGGGAAAAACGATTCCAGATATCCATTTCTTAATCTGCCGGAGCAATTAAATGAAAGTAAAATCCGGTTTGAATATGGTGAAAAACAAATATTGGAAAAGGAAAAAGAATCTTCTGCCGGGGAACAAACCTTCTACCTGGAAAAGTATCCCGTAACCAGGAAAACAGAAGTATTAAGCCTGAATCATAAAAATATTTATCTTTCAGATTTAATGGAGGAACCTACAATGAGCACCGGTTACGGTACTCAGATGCATGAGATATTTGCTGGGATTAAATACCTGGAAGATGTGGATAATTCGCTCAGAAAAGTTTGGTTAAAAGGATTATTACGTTCGAGTGACAGGGATAGGTTTTCAGTTGAAATCAGGAAAAAACTTACTAAAAAACCATTTTCTGATTGGTTTTCTAAAGATTATGTGGTTAAAAATGAAAGTGAAATCATGGATGTGGGTGATAAAAGTTTTCGCCCCGACCGCATTATGATAAAAGAAAAGGATTGCATAATCGTGGATTATAAATTCGGTAAGAATAAGTCAGCCAAATACCATACCCAGGTTAAAGAATATGCAAAACTACTGTATCAACTTGGGTTTGGGTCGGTAAAAACCTATTTATGGTACTATAACCTCGATGAATTAGAGGAGGTGCAGCAATGACAGAGCCGGTAAAATATCCCTGGAATACGGAAAGAAGGTTTAATGCCTATTCTGACTTCATCAGGAAAAGTTTTGGCGGAAGAATTCAAAAGTTAACCATTGACGCCGGGTTTACATGTCCGAACCGTGATGGGACGGTAGGTACGGGTGGTTGCAGCTATTGTAATAATGAAGCTTTTAATCCCTCTTATTGCGAACCCCAAAAAGCAATCGCTCAACAAATACAGGAGGGCATTTCATTTCACAAAAAAAGATATCAAAAAGCTAAATACTATTTTGCTTATTTCCAGGCCTATACAAACACTTACGATACAATTGAAGTTCTTCGGGAGCGTTATGATGCCGCTCTTCAAAATGAAGAAGTAATAGGACTGATAATAGGAACCCGGCCGGATTGCATCAGTGAGGAAATCCTGGATTTGTTTTCTGAATTGAATGAGAAGCATTTTCTGACAGTGGAATACGGCATTGAATCCTGTTATAACCGTACCCTGGAAAAAATTAACCGGGGACATGATTTTGAAACAAGCGTAAAGGCCATTGAAATGACCCATGCAAGGGGAATACGAACAGGAGGACACATGATATTTGGATTACCGGGTGAAAGCAGGGAAGATATTTTAAAAGAGGCCAAAATTCTTTCCGGCCTGCCTCTTAAGCAGTTAAAATTTCATCAGTTGCAAATCGTGAAGGATAGTTTAATGGGAAAGGATTATTTGGATAATCCTGAATTATATAAAGACTATGGTTTGGAGGAGTACCTGAATCTTATGGCCGATTTTCTCGAGTTGCTGCGGCATGATATTGTAATTGAGCGTATTGCAGGAGAAACAGTTCCCCGTTTCAATCTCAGACCTTCATGGGGGATTCGCTATGATGTTGTTTTAAATAAATTTGAAAGAATACTTCAGGAGAGGGATAGCTGGCAATCCAAATTCTATAAAACTAAAAATGTTTAATGACTAACTTCCTGGAAATATTAGCTGAGTTTTTATTAAAGAACTATAAGGAAAAGACAGAGTCATTTTGCTTCTTATTTCCAAACAGGCGTTCCCAGTTGTTTTTTCAAAACGCATTGACAAAGAAAGTAAAGAAAACCTCCTGGATGCCCGAAAT
>CBDUPM010000676.1:0-1790 GCA_965369105.1 uncultured Bacteroidales bacterium
CAAGCTACTGCTGGCAATGACCCTGCTCTGGTGGGTACTGACTGACAATGCCGGTAACATTTACCGTTCCGCTGGGGACAATATTCCCGTTTAATCTTGAATTATAGCGGGCATAAACAGATAATGTATTATTGCCATCGGTGAAATTGAGTGTTACCGCTTCATTCAATGGAATTTTCGTATCTCCTTCAAGGAAAGTAACCCCCATAAATTTTACCAGCATTCCCTCGTAATCTTCACTAACCTGGGAAATAGTAATTTCCGCTGGTTCAATGGTGCTTTCTGATTCAAAAGCATATGAATAACTAACATCTGTAATTTCTGTCAGATTATTATATTCGGTCACTTCCCCGGTTATGACAATAGAGTCACCTATTTTTCCCCTTCGGATATCATAAACCGCTATTCCGTTTCTTGGATCATTTCCGTTTTGGAGATAAAAGGTATTGTCAAAATTGGCGGTTATTATACCTCCGATACTTATGGTGGATCCGTTCATGGGTGTTGAGGTTCCGGTTCCCTGGGCAGCAGAAATTTCAGTTAGTGATTTTTCAACAGGAATGCTGTAGCTTCCTCTGAAGGTTTGATCGGATAAACCATCTCCGGCAACGATTTTATAATAAACCATATCCCCGGGAGAATAGGAAGCAAGATTAAAATCAGCTATCCAGGTGTTACCCGAAGCGGACATAGCTGCGGAATTAACTTCAGAATCAAAAGCAGTTCCATGATAAAATGTCGCATCTGTATTTCCGGTTATTTCAGCAGAAATCTGAGTTGTGCTTCCGGCATAAGGGTAATCTTCTGACATTTCCAGCATCGCAATTTGTATGGAGGGTGCTGGTTCTTCCCCCCAGATCAGGTCGGCAAATTCCGGATGATCAATAAAAGGATTCCGGTTTCTTTGAGCCTCAGATACTCGTTCATTCCTTCTTCTTTCCAGATCGGTGGGAGGGAAGTCCCTGTTCCATTGTAGCAAAGTGGATAGTTTCCCATGTTCAGCTTTGGATGAGGTATTTACTGCATCCACTACTTCCAGGTCTATTTCATCCTGAGTGCCTTCATACCTTACTGCCATATAAAAAATAGTTCTGGCAACTTCCCCTTTTGCTGCATCGGATGGCTCGAAGCGTGGACTTTGATAGTATGCATCAGCTTCTTCAATATAGGTTCCGAAATCAGAACATTCGTCAAAATCGTAATTGGATTTGAGAATATTTGTACTTGCATCTGCCGGATGAAGATTAAAGGCATCCCCATCCATGGGGCGAATATCTTCAAAATTTCCATGTGATTTTGCCCAGACATGTTCCCGGTTGGCATCATTGCTACCTGATCCCCAGCTTGTTTTGCTCTGGGATCTTTTGGTGTAAAAAAGGATCATATTGTTTGTATTGGCAGGGTCCTCATCTGCATAGTTCAGGATGTATTTGGCATCACTGTAACTAAAATCAACGTGTTCATTGATGATATCATGAAGGGCAGTTTTGAGTTCTTCACCGGTTTTGCCTTCGGTTCCGTTGTAGAATCCTGGTTTTTGGGCATGAACTAAAACCGAAAAAAATAAAAGGGCAGATATGATAATATTTCTCATTTAATTAAAATTTGTACTGGATTGACAAGCTGTATCTTCTTCCAAGGCCCATAAAAACCGCAGCTGATTTTGCATCAAAATCATTATATGACTGGCCATTGAAGGTATCATTATTTTGAGCGGTTGCAATATATTTTGTATTTAAAACATTTAGAATATTTCCCCGTAATTGAATAATCTTGTCCTGTATTATGAA
>CBDUPM010000677.1:0-1788 GCA_965369105.1 uncultured Bacteroidales bacterium
GGGATTGCGGTACACACGGGTATGGAAATAATAGGATTAAACCTGCCGGTGGCCGGAATTATATCGGATAAACCGGCATCTGAGGTTGCTGAAATGTATTTAAGACTCAATAACGCTGCTAGGGAAATGGGATGCCCCTTAGAGGCCCCTTTTATGACCCTTTCTTTTATGGCCTTGCTGGTAATCCCGGAACTGAAAATTGGAAATAAAGGTCTTTTTGACGTAAACCATTTCAAGTTTACAAATCTTCAGCTTACTTAATGAAGGATAATATTGAAATAAGGGCTCAAATTAAAGTTCTTCCCGATAAACCCGGTGTATACCAGTTTAGTGATGAAGCGGACAAAATTATTTATGTGGGGAAGGCCAAATCTTTAAAAAAAAGAGTTTCATCTTATTTTAATAAGCAACAATACGAAAGCGCAAAACTGAGAATACTGGTTAAGCGAATCCGGAAAATCCACCATATTGTTGTGGATTCTGAAGCAGATGCGCTTCTTTTGGAAAATAATCTGATAAAGAAGCTTCAACCCAGGTACAATATAAACCTGAAAGACGATAAGACTTTTCCATGGATCTGTATCAAAAATGAGGAATTTCCAAGGGTTTTTTCAACCCGTAAACTGATCAAAGACGGGTCAAAATACTATGGGCCGTATACATCTGCCCATACAGTAAGAACCCTTTTGGAGCTTATCAGGGAATTATACCCTTTGCGTACCTGTAAACATAAACTGAGCCAGGAAAATATCGCAAAAAAGAAATTTAAACTATGCCTGGAGTACCATTTGGGAAATTGCCTGGGACCCTGTGAAGGATTACAGACAGAAGAGGACTACCGGAATTCAATTGAAAACATTCATCATATTTTAAAAGGAAATTTAAGTGATGTAATTAGTTACTTAAAAGATATGATGAATAATTATGCGAGGGAATTTAAATTTGAAGAGGCTGAAAAATTAAAACAGAAAATTCTTTTACTGGAGAAATTCCAGCTCAAATCCACTGTTGTCAGCAATACTATTAAAAACCTTGATGTTTTTTCATATAAAGAACGGGATAATTCAGGCTTTGTCAACTATCTGAAAGTTCATAATGGAAGTATCATTCAAACTCACAGCATTGAACTGAAAAAGAAGCTTGATGAGAGCAAAGAGGAAGTTTTACTCTTTGCTATAATTGAGATCAGGCAAAGATTAAGCAGTAATTCAAAAGAGATAGTTGTCCCTTTTTCTGTCGACGCGAAGATTCCGGGAACAGATTTTTTGATTCCCAAAAGAGGGGATAAGAAAAAATTACTGGATCTTTCTATGAGAAATGCCACTTATTTTATGCTTGAAAATCAGAAGCAAAAGCAAAATCTAAAACCCTTAAAGTCACTTGAAAGAAAACTGGAAACCCTAAAAAAGGATTTACATTTGAATAGCCTGCCCAAACATATTGAATGTTTTGATAATTCAAACATTCAGGGTTCAAATCCTGTGGCAGCATGTGTGGTATTCAGAAATCTTTCACCCAGTAAAAAAGAGTACCGACATTATAATATAAAAACGGTCACCGGACCCGATGATTTTGCATCTATGACAGAAGTCGTGGGCAGAAGGTATAGAAGACTGATGCTTGAAAAAAGCTCACTTCACGATTTAATTGTGATTGATTTTGGCTGTATGAAAACTATTCCGGAAGATTTTTATGTACCTTATTTTGAATTGGCTAAAAAAGAAAATCTTTCTAATCCAGCTTATTTTGAAGAAAAGTTATACGAATTAGAAATTTTAAGAAAAGATG
>CBDUPM010000678.1:0-1783 GCA_965369105.1 uncultured Bacteroidales bacterium
TGGGACCTCCTGCTCCGGCATTCCAACCGGCAGAATTTTTTTCATTGCTGGGCCAAAGTGTAAATCCATCGCTGTGCTTAGCGGTCAATACCACATATTGCGCCCCGGAATTATAAAAAAGTTCAGCCCACTGTTTGGGATCAAAGAGTTCGGCACGAAACATGGGTAAAAAATCAAAATAGCTGAAATTTTCTCCATAGGCCCTTTTGTGAAAATTATTATTTCTTTCCGGTTTGTATAGGACATCCGGTACGTACCATTCAGCATAATTTTCCTTCCTGACAGGATAGCCATCTTCATCCAGGGGGAAAGGCCGGTAGGAAGGTACCGAATAAATTCCCCAATGAACAAAAATACCAAAGCGGGCATCAGAGAACCATCCGGGGATTTCCCTTGAGTCAAGAGATTCCCAGTCAGGAGTATAATTTTGTGAATTTGATTCAACAATCAGGCATAAAAAAAGGAGTGAAAAAAAGATCCGTAGCATATTTTTGCTTTAAAGATAGCTATTCAGAAATAAAATCTGACTACTTTAAGATTTCATTATTAAACACGGATGTATTAAATGGCCGGTGTAAATACTGATTTTAAGAATAATGTTTAATAATATACAGAAAACATTAAACAAAAAACCTGCGATACTGTTAAGCAATAATTAAACCAAGCATGAAACCCGTTATGTTAAGAAAAGTATTAGTCATAATAGTCCTTATAATAATATCCAATCAAATATATTCCCAGAATTCCGGAATAATTGAGGGAAGAATATTTAATTCCAAAAACAATGAACCGGTGGGATTTGCAACCATAGCTGTGTTTGGCACGAGTATCGGGTCTATCAGTGACCTGGATGGTAATTTTATTTTTACCGGTCTTGAACCTGGATATGTGGAGTTAAGAGTTACCTCAGTAGGATTTGACCCTTATGTTTCTCAGCCCATTTTAGTTACAAATGCAAAGAAAGTATTTATTGATATCCCGCTTCAGGAGTCGAATATAAAACTGGATGAAGTTACCATTAAAGCATCCCCATTCAGAAGGGATGTTGAAAGCCCGATTTCCTTACGAAGAATTTCCCTGGTAGAAATAGAAAAGAATCCCGGAGGAAACAGGGATATTTCCAAAGTTATTCAATCCTATCCCGGTGTAGCTTCAACGCCAGCATTCAGAAATGACGTGGTTGTCAGAGGAGGCGGAGCCAGTGAAAACAGGTTTTATCTGGATGGGGTGGAGATTCCAAATATAAATCATTTTGCGACGCAGGGAGCTTCCGGAGGCCCGGTTGGCATCATTAATGTGGATTTCCTCAGGGAAGTGAATTTTTATTCAGGAGCCTTCCCGGCAAACAGAGGCAATGCATTAAGCTCAGTCATTGAATTTAACCAGGTGGACGGGAATAAGGAAAAACTTCAGTTTAAAGGTTCGGTGGGAGCCTCAGACCTTGCCCTTACTCTTGATGGCCCCATCGGGGAGAAAACCACCTTTATCGCATCTGCCAGAAGATCTTACCTGCAGTTTCTTTTTTCCGTGATAGGCTTACCTTTTTTACCTACCTATAACGACTTTCAGTTTAAAACAAAAACCCGTTTCAATGAGAAAAATGAATTGACCATTATCGGGATCGGCGCCATTGACCAGTTTGCACTTAACTTAAAAGCGGATTCCACTGAGGAACAAAAATATATTCTGGGCTATCTTCCTGTGAATGAGCAATGGAACTATACAATGGGGGCTGTTTTCAAACACTATCGCGAACGGGGTTTTGATACCTGGGTATTAAGCA
>CBDUPM010000679.1:0-1777 GCA_965369105.1 uncultured Bacteroidales bacterium
TGATCTTAATACATTACCTCTTCAAATTCCTCCCGAGCAGGTGAAACCCTTGCGGGAATTGATTGATCTGCCATTACAAAATAAACTTCAGGCTGAAATTAATAAAAATGCCAAATGGAAGCGACTGGTAAATCAGAAAAAAATGGCTATTGGCGTGGTGGACCTGAGTGACCCTTATAATGTTAAGTATGCCCGCTTGAATGGCAATGTAATGATGTATGCTGCCAGCTTACCAAAAATTGCCATTTTACTTGCTGCTATGGATGCTATTGAAAAAGGGGAGATTGAAGACAATCAGGAAGTCAGGGCCCTTATGAGACAAATGATAAGTAAATCAAGTAATACAGCCGCAACTGAGCTAATGGACATGCTGGGTTTTGAAAAAATTGAAAAGGTGCTGAAAGATCCGGTTTATGAATTATATGACGAGGATTACGGTGGGGGTCTCTGGGTGGGTAAGAGATATGCAAAAACCGGAGCAAGGCATCCGGATCCCATAAGAGGAATCAGTCATGGTGCCACTGTAACCCAGGTATGCAGATATTATTATCTGATGGCATACGGTAAACTGGTAAGTTATGACAGGTCAAAGGAGATGCTGACTTATATGGATAATCCGGGACTTAATCATAAATTTGTGGGCAGTTTGAGAAAAGTGGCTCCATCCGCTCACCTATACAGAAAATCAGGTACATGGAGAACTTTTCATTCCGATTCCGTTTTGGTTTGGGGGCCTGAAAGAAGGTATATAATTGTAGGCCTGATAGATGATCCTGAAGGTGAAATGATATTGAGAAATCTCTTATTGGTCGTTGATAATATGTTAAAGTAAATTATGGAATTCCCTTCAATACATGACCTTTCCGTAAACGGAACCATAGGGAAAATCTATTCCCGTGTCTTCGATATCCGGAAAGGTGAAATGAAGAGGGTATTGTTAATGCAGCTTACTATTTTCCTGCTTATTTCTACTTTGCTGATTATTAAACCAACCATAAATTCTTTATTCCTGTCCGATGTTGGAATTGAAAGACTGCCGCTTGCATTTATTTTCGTTGCCCTTACTGCCGGAATAATAACTGGTTTTTATTCCAGGTTCTTAAATAAAATACCTTTAAACAGGATTATTCAGTTCACACTTATTTTTTCTGTCGTTGCCATTTCCCTGTTTTCGGTTTTATTGAGATTGAATTTCATAGACAAATGGATACTGTATTTCTTTTATGTCTGGGTAGCAGTTTTCGGTGTTCTTGCTACTTCCCAATTCTGGCTTCTTGCCAATATTATTTTTAATGCACGGGAAGCAAAAAGATTATTCAGCCTGATAGGGGGCGCAGCTATTGCCGGTGGAATATTCGGAGGCTACCTTACCTCCCTACTTGCCCCGATACTGGGAAGTGAAAATTTATTATTCGTGGGTGTGATTTTCCTTATTCTTTGTGTTCCTTTGACCAGGATTGTATGGCAAATCAATCCATTAACCGACCATTCTCCTTTCAGGCGGAAAAAGAGGATGGGTAAAGTTACAGAGCATCCCCTGCGGCTTATCAGAAATTCAAAACATCTTAAATATCTTGCGATGATCACCGCAATTGGAGTGGTGGTTGCAAAAATTGTGGATTACCAGTTCAGTGCCATTTCTTCCTCCATAATTACAGATGAAGATGAATTAACAGCCTTTTTCGGTTTCTGGTTTTCAAATTTCAATATATTGTCATTGCTCATACAGTTATTTATTACCAGAAAAATAGTCGGGACTTACGGAGTCGGGATATCC
>CBDUPM010000680.1:0-1747 GCA_965369105.1 uncultured Bacteroidales bacterium
ATAAATATGCAATTCCTTTATAACCTGGTTAACCAGGAAATTCATAATTCCAGACTGGAAGAAGAAACAGATCTGAATCAACAGATGCTTTCTGCATCAGGGGTGCTATGGAGTTTAACAGGAGGTGAAACCAGAAATATGAAAGGGAAAACCCTCTCAATCGACGGTATCCATAATGTGAACAGCTTCCTTGAGAAAATGGAAAACGACGCCTTTGAACCTCTTGATTTTCTTGAATTGAGATCCTGTGATCAAAGTTGTGCAGGTGGATTGCTGATTACCGGTGACAGGTTCCTGACGGCTTCCAGGATAAAGAAAAGGTCCGCTTCATACCCCTCCCAGGAAAGTAAAAATCTGTACAGGAAATTAGGACCGGAAGATAAATACCTTGGAAAAATCAATCCGCGTCCCATCGATCCTTTAGATAAGGATATGTCGAGATCTATCGAAAAAATGAATTATAAACAGGAACTGATGGAGACTCTTCCGGGTCGTGATTGCGGGGCTTGTGGCGCGCCGGATTGCCAGTCCCTGGCTGAGGATATTGCCAGGGGAACAGCTGAACTGAGTCATTGCGTATTTATCCAACAGGATCTGTTGAAACTTGGAAAGTTAAGCATTGAAGAATGTAAAAAGGATTCGGAAATTATCTGGGGAAAGAACAAGAATAATAAAGTGTAAAATGAAAAAAATGAAGATTGTTGATATTGTGGCTGAGCTGAACCTAAAGGTTTATGCAGGAGGAAAAGGATTGGACCGGATGATAACAGGAGCTTATACCAGTGACCTCCTGTCGGATGTTATGGGGAAAGCTGAGGAGGGAGATATTTGGATCACCATGCAAACTCACAAAAACATTATTGCTATAGCAGATTTAAAAGACCTTTCCGGAATAATTATAGTAAATGGAAATGTTCCCGGACAGGATACCATGTTTAAGAGTGATGAATTAAATATTCCGGTTTTAGTTACCGATGATTCTGCATTCAGGATCTCGGGGCGCTTATATGAAATCATGATAAACTGATGAAAGATTTCAGGGCGGATTTACATATTCATACGCTTCTTTCTCCGTGTGGCGATTTAAATATGACGCCCCTGAATATTATTAAGGAATCCAGGGCGAAGAAACTTGATCTGATTGGAATTACGGATCACAATACCACACGACAGGTACGCCTGGTAAAGGAATTAGGAGATGAAGAGGGGATTTTTGTACTGCCCGGAGTAGAAGTTAATACCAGGGAGGAAGTACATTGCCTCGCGTTCTTTGAGAATCTTGAAAAACTTGAATTATTCCAGCTCTATCTCGATAGATATTTACAGGAAATACCTCATAATCATGAAAAAATGGGAGATCAGGTTCAGATTGACCGGGAAGAAATGATTGTATACAGGGAAGACAAATCCCTTTTCTCCATTTTGAATCAGTCAGTTGAAGATGTGGAAAAAGAAATTCACCATATGGGAGGTTTGTTTATCCCGGCTCATATAAACAGGCCGGGAAACGGGATTTTATCACAATTAGGTTTTATTCCGGATGGGCTGAATTGTGATGCCCTCGAAATCAGACCGGATTACTTTATTGATGATTCTGTAACTGATTATACCCTTATCCATTCTTCAGATGCACATTTCCTGGTTGATATTGGAAAAAGGCTTACAAGCTTCCGGATGCAGGAAATTTCATTTACAGAAATAAAACAGGCCCTTTCCGGCAAAAATGGCAGAGAGGTAAGATTATTAT
>CBDUPM010000681.1:0-1741 GCA_965369105.1 uncultured Bacteroidales bacterium
TACCAATATTGCAGATTTGGATATTCCTTATGCAGCAGTTGCTGCAGATATTTTAAATATGAAAGAAGTGGTTTTTACTAAAGGAAGCATTTTCAGAGCAATCCGCGCTTCCATTGCGATACCTTCCGTACTTACACCTGTCCACACAGAAAATGCTATCCTGGTCGACGGAGGGGTTTTAAACAACATTCCGATTAGTAAAATTCAAAGACAGGAAGATGACATCCTTGTAGTTGTAAATGTTAATGCAAATATACCCGCCGAAAAACCCCTGGGAACGCAAAAAGAAGTTGAAAAAAATAAATCCACCTATCAAAAAAAAATAAAAGAGTTTTACCAGCAACTCAATAAGTCACATCCTGAAAGTCATGCTGAAAAATTCGGTTATTTTGATTTAATTAATAAAACCATAGGATTAATGACCTACCATATCGCACAGATGACCTTGCAGAACCATTCCTATGATATCCTGATAAATGTATCAAGAGATTCCTGCGGAACATATGATTTTTATAAGGCAAAGGAAATGGTAGAGATTGGTAGAAACGCTACAAAAAACAGCCTTATATCCTATACTCAGGAAACCAGCAAATAATTTACTCCTTCCAAATATCCCCTTTCGTGAAGGAACTCCTGAATTTCCTTCCTTGCATCCATTTGCTTGATATAGCACAGAATGAATAATTCACCGGAAGGAGGGATTTCCCTGTAAAAAAGAACTTTCTTATCCAGTTGCCGGCTTCGTTTGATATCGATATAGAGGTCAATCTCAATCCCATATTCTTCCAGTAATTTAGCCCTTCGCCTGGAAATTCTGCTGGCTCCCCAGACAGCTGTTTTTGGATGAAAAGGATTATTTCCCCTTAACCATTCTGCAAGGTATTTTGTTTTAATCCGGTAAAAAGATGCATCGCTATAGATCTTTTGAGTACGGGTAAGCCGGGTTTCAGAATCATACCAATCCAATACAACATCGTCAATTTTGCCAATTTTCACTCCTTCGCTCATCCATCTGAGCCACATTTCATAATCCTCAGGAAAGTCACCAGATCGGTACATACCGTGCTTTTCCCCAACCTCTTTTCTCCACATGGCCGAAGGATTAACAACCGGTAATTCAATAAATCTGCTATTAAAAATTTCAGTATATGTGTTAATTGAGTTTACCCAATCCACATAACGGACAAATCCTTCCGTTTGATCATTATGGCTGATATATTTTACCTTACCTGAAACCGCTCCATAATCAGGATTCAAATCCAAAAACAAGCTTTCTTTCTCCAGGCGATCCTTTCTTGCAAAATCATCGGCATCCATTCTTGCGATATATTTTCCCTTTGCATTTTTCGACCCTGCGTTTGAAGCAAACATAACCCCTTGTGTGCTTTCGTGAATTAATAAAAAACGTTTATCCTTTTCAGCCCATTCTTCCGCAATTTTTAAACTATCATCCTTTGAATTATTATTAACCAGAATACATTCAAAACTTTTCAGGGATTGAGCAGCAATGCTTTCAATTGCCCCGCTCAGCGTTTTTTCAGCATTATAAAAAGGGAGAATAACAGAGACCTTAGGATTTTTCAGAGACATTTATAGATGATTTTCTTCTAAATTAAGACATTTTTGAAAAATTATACCTCGGGGTAAAATAAATACCATCAAAAAAAAAATACCACGGAGGCATAGAGGGCACGTAGATGCATGGAGAAAAAATAATAACGCTCAACTGCCCTAAGAGTTC
>CBDUPM010000682.1:0-1738 GCA_965369105.1 uncultured Bacteroidales bacterium
ACTACAAGGGGTTTTATCAACCAAACCACGCTCCCTCTCTCACTCCGTTTCTTCTCTTTCATTCTTCTCTTCAAACCGGCCCGTTTCCAAATTTTTACGAATATTTAAAGGATTAAAAACCTTTCCATTCATTACAATATAAACTCCATCAGCAAGGGTTTGCAGAGCAATCACAGCGCCTCCCAGATTAAACTGGGCATCTGTATCTCTGAATGCGGCCGGCCTCATAGCCCCTGTTAGGATAATAACTTTATCCCTGATTGCTGATAATGCCCGGGCAGTATGATGAATCGTATCCGTACCATGGGTAATAAGGATATATTTTGATTTATCTTTTTCAATCATATCACGCAATTCTTCTCTTTCAGCATCAGATATTTCAAGACTGTCCTTTCTTAAAAACTCTTCATATTCAATGATAAATCCGGTATTTGCATGTTTAAATGTGTTTTTAACTTCGGGTTCCCCTACTACAAAATCACTTTCAAGCATGGAATATGTTTTATCGATTGACCCCCCGAGGGTGAATATTTTAATCTTCCTTATCATTTTACATTGAAATTTAGTTTACAAAAAAAGATATTTTTGATATTCCAGGTATTGAAAAAGCTAATTTCTGAGAATAAATTGAAAAATCCCTGTATTTTAATGAAAAATACGATAAAAACCGTCTTTCATATTTATTCCAATCGTGGATTTAATTAATCAGTAGCTGGATTTCATGGTAAAAAGCAGGATAGAAATAATAATCATACTGATACTGGCTACCAGGAATGAACCCGGGACGCTCAGAGTATTTATGACAGGTTGAATGATGATAGGAGAAAGAAACATTCCCATAAATATGGCTGTTGAATTTCTTCCGATTAAAGTTCCTCTTATTCCCTCCGGTGCAATGGCAAGTATCCAAAGATTACCTGTGGGCATAAGCAAGCCCGTTCCGAAACCACCGATAAACAATCCTGATATAATACTCAGGTAACTTTCAGACATCGAGATAACCAGGTATCCCATTCCAAGCATAAGCATTGCAATCTGGAATATTTGCCGGTAATTCAGGTATTTTCTTAAAAAATTATACTTCATGGCAATCAAAGAGCCCGATAAGGTTGAAACACTGATAGCATAACCGATTTTCGCATTGGAAACTCCTTCAATCTGGCTTAGCAAAAAGGGAATCTGGACGGGGACCATGTAGAAAAAAACGATTCCGAAAAAAGCCAGGATATAAATTGAAAAAGCCAGCTTCTTATCATATTTATTATCAGAGGAATTTTTATCCGGTGATTTTTCCGATTTTTCAGGTTCATATAAATAAACTATTCCTAAAAAAAGGACCGGGATTGAAAAAAGATAGATCAGGAAAGGCATTTGCCAGTCGATATCGGCAAAAATCCCGGCCATGGTGATGAACACTATCCCTCCAACCCCCATAAATGCTCCCTGGATACCGGCAAAACCCGTCCTTTCCGTTCCCGAAAAGTAATCACCAATAAGCGCGGTTACCAGTGTCATGATTCCTCCCACTGCAATTCCAAGAAATGCCCTTCCAATAAGGATATAATAAATATTGCTCAGAAAAAAACCAGATGTTCCACTGATTCCGTAAAGCAAAAGGGAAAAAAGCAGAATATTCTTCCTTCCCACTCTGTCAGAAACTCTTCCGATAATGGGCGAAAAAAAAGCGATAAAAAGAGCAGGAAGAGTAATAACCAACCTGGTTAAAATCTCAACGTTT
>CBDUPM010000683.1:0-1732 GCA_965369105.1 uncultured Bacteroidales bacterium
TCAATGATATCGGCACCTGCTTCGAGGAATTTTAAGTGTATATCCAGGATGATTTCAGGTTTCGTAATAGAAAGAAGATCATTGTTCCCCTGAAGATCTTGTGTGAAATCCCTGAATCTTTCTGATCTGAAATCACTTTCTTCCAGCTTGTGCTTCTGAATCATGGTACCCATGGCACCATCCAGAACTAATATTTTCTCCTCCAGAACTTTATAGAGAAGTTCCTGTCGTCTTTTTCTTTCCATTGTGATTTTATCTAAGCTGCAGAATTATAAAATTCCTGAATTTCCACTGAATTTCGAAATGCAAAATTAAGATTTAATGCTGATTAAACCAACAGCTATTAATCTGTAAGAAGAATAAGGTTTTTTCTTAATAAAAGTAATATTGAAAAGTTCCGGGATGAAATGCGGTTTCAATTTTAAATCTTTTCCTTACTTTAGTGCCTCAAAATGAATAAAAAATAAAGAATGGAAAATCTGAAAAAAGCAATGAATGAATCAGCGCTGGTTAGATGGGTCATGCTGGTTCTTATGAGTATAGCAATGCTCTTTCACCCTTAAAGAGTTTGTTGCAAACTGAATTAAACTGGAGCTCATCAAATTACGGCTTTTTTGTTGCAGCTTATTCCATGCCCAATGTTTTCCTGGCTATGGCAGTTATTGGGGGAATTATTCTTGATAAACTGGGCATTCGGATAACAGGCTTTATGTTTATTGTATTTATGGTTTTGGGTTCTGCCCTGACAGCCTATGGGGCCAGTGATGTATTCAATAATGGGGGTATTGGTTATGGATTTATGGATTCAATAATTCCTAAATTTTCACCATCCCTGAAAATGATGTCCCTTGGTTTTTTCTTATTCGGATTGGGTGCTGAAACCAGCATTGTTGTTCTTACCAAAGCTATTGTAAAGTGGTTTAAAGGAAAGGAGTTGGCACTTGCTCTTGGAATGAATATTGCATTTGGACGATTGGGAATGGCAGGCGCTTTATTGATTTCACCCAAACTAGTACAGAATCCTGATGGCTGGCAATCTGCCATTTGGTTTGGAACCATGCTTTTGTTTATTGGACTCGTATGCTTTGTTGTTTATATGTTTTATGATGCCAAACTGGATAAACAAATTTCAGATGAAGGTGAAGCCTTACCGGAGGAGCAATTCCGTTTTGCAGATTTGGGTAAATTGCTTACGAACAGGTCATTTATTTTTATTGCCCTTTTATGTGTAACCTTTTATTCAGCAGTATTTCCTTTTGTAAAATATGCACCTGATTTACTGTCAAATAAGTTTGGTCTCGACGCCAGCCTGGCAGGTACGATCGTATCAATACTTCCTTTTGCCACCATGATTTTTACTCCCCTGTTTGGTATTTATACTGATAATGTTGGAAAAAGCGCATCTCTCATGGTTTATGGATCTCTGATCCTGATTGTGGTACATTTAATGTTTTCTCTAACCAATATTACTCCTTATATTCCTATGTTTTTGCTTGGAATGTCATTTTCCTTAATTCCTGCAGCCATGTGGCCATCGGTAGCCAAAATTGTACCCGAGCATCGATTGGGAAGTGCATACGGACTGATGTTTTCCATTCAGAATATCGGTTTATGGGCTTTCCCGATACTGATTGGGAAGGTACTTGATATTTCTAATCCTGAGGTAACCCCGGAAGCACTTGCTGCAGGCACGGCTTCTTATGATTATACTAATCCTGTTTTAATGCTGACG
>CBDUPM010000684.1:0-1730 GCA_965369105.1 uncultured Bacteroidales bacterium
GGTTGAGGTCGGCCTACTGGCAGGTGTTTTGATTTTATTTTTCACCTCCTTAACGGCAACAGGTAAATACTGATCAGGTACATCTTCTATCATTAATTTCAACATCGCCCTGGTAATTTTCTTATCTGTTGGCATATGGTATTCATTATAGAATTCCTCTGCATTATTTTTCACAAAGGATGAGATCCTTTCAATCATTTCAAAATTGGGTTCTTCACTGGACAATTCCTGTAACATAAAACGAACCGAATTACCCATTTGAACGGTTTCCATTCCCTGGTACATGCATTCAAATAAATACTGACTTGAATGGGCCAGATCTTTCCTTCCTTCAACCCCTTCTTTTATCAGGTTTAAGGTATTTCCATATTTTTCTTTTCTTTGATCGTCTTTATTTACCCAATTAGTAAAATCGTTTTCCAGTTTTTCTTTCCTGCCAACTACATCCAGGTCATTCAACCCTTTTGTCTGGCCAATGGAATATTTCCAGTAATTACTGGACTGGGAATATTTTGCTGAATACATGATTTTAATTTCCTCACTGCTGAGCATATCTTCTTTCATTATTTCCTGCTTTATACCCCGTATTTTTATCCGGTTTGGGTGCTCTATTTCCAATAGTTCGTTTACCTCGTAGGAAGTCATATAACGGTTGGTAGTTCCGGGGAATCCCAATATCATGGCATAATCCCCTTTTTTATAACCATTCATACTTACCGGCAGGAAATGTTTTGATTTTAATGGAATATTATCAGGGGAATAATCGGCAGGTTCACCGTTCGGACCAGTATAAACCCTGAACATGGCAAAATCACCGGTATGGCGCGGCCACATCCAGTTGTCGGTATCATGACCGAATTTCCCAATGGATTCAGGGGGTGCACCTACTAACCTGACATCACGAAAAGTTTCATTTACAAAAAGGATATATTTATTTCCATTATAAAAATCCCTGACATAGGCTGAATAATGAGTTCCTTTGGTTGCATCTTCAATCATTTTTTGGCTTAAGGAAGAAACGCTGTCGGCTCTTTGATCCAGCGAGAGATCATTACTCAGATAAGGTAAAACTTTATCCGTTACATCTTCAATTCGTACGACGAAAGTTATAGTTTTTCCCGGATTTGGAAGCTCATCAGCTTTGCTCATGGCCCAGAACCCGTTTTTCAGATAATTGTTTTCAATACTGCTGTGATTTTGAATCTCGTCATATCCACAATGGTGATTGGTGAGAAGAAGACCTTCTGCTGAAACAAGTTCTGCGGTACATGATCCCCCATCAAGCGCTCCAATAGCATCTTTCAGACTGGAATTGTTAATACTGTAAATTTGTTCCGGACTAAGCTCAAGGCCCATTTCCTGCATTTTTTGGTAATTCTCACTCTGCAGCATTGTAAGAAGCCACATCCCCTCATCCGCTCTAACATAATTAAGGCTGAAAACCAGTGCAAGTGTTAATATCAGCAATTTTTTCATGTTGGTATTATTTGAATTTTTAAAAGTTTTTTTGCAAATATATAAGTTTTTAAAGACTATAGCTTTGGATTGTCTAAAATGTTCACCGTTCATATCCGCTAAAAGAAATAAACAGCATTTTAGGATGAAATAAAATGAAATAATACTGATTTGAGATGAAATTCCAATCAGCCGGATAATAATTAGTGAATAATTAGCTTTTTTTTGTTAAAAACTATAGCAATACCGTCCAAATTATTAATTTTGCTTCCCTT
>CBDUPM010000685.1:0-1730 GCA_965369105.1 uncultured Bacteroidales bacterium
TTATTAGCGAAAGACAGGCCGATATAGGTAAATTCACCGTAGGCAGACTCCTGCCAGTCCGGAAGAAAAGACAGGTAGGTCCTTTTACTTTTATTGATCATATGGGTCCGGCAATAATTGGAAATGGAAAATACCTGGAGGTCGACCAGCACCCACATACAGGATTAAGTACCCTGACTTATCTTTTTAAAGGGGAAATTGAACATAAAGACAGTGTGGGCAGTGTTCAGAGAATAGGTCCCGGCGATGTGGGATTTATGACTGCCGGAAAAGGCATTACACATACTGAAAGAACGCCAGCTTATCTGAGAGGGACTGAAGAATTCGAAATGCATGGTTATCAGATTTGGATTGCCCTGCCCGAAGACAAGGAGGATATCGAGCCTCAGTTTGAATATTTACCCGCGAGAGATGTTCCGGCATGGCAAACCGGCTCCTTAGCCTTTAAACTTATTGCAGGAAAGGCATTCGGCAAATCCTCACCGGTTCAGGTTTTCTCTGACCTGTTTCTGGTGGATATTCTTGCAGAAAAAACTTCTGCCCTTCAGCTGAAAGGACAGATTTCAGGGGAAATCGGAGTTATTGTTGTAAACGGAAGCATAAGGGATAAGGATCAGACGGCAGAAAGCGGACAATTATTAATTGGCAATAGTGAAATACTTCCTGAAATCATCATTGAAAAAGATTCACATATACTACTGATGGGAGGAAAAGCATTGAAAAAGGAACACTACCTGCTATGGAATTTCGTATCGCACAGTAAAGAAAAACTCCGCAAAGCCAGGGAAGATTGGGTGAATAAAAGATTCCCAAAAGTTGACGGTGACAATAGTTATGTACCCTTTCCCAGGGTCTGAGCTTTCAGGAAACAAATAATTCAAAATGCCTTGATATGACAGACAGTAAAATTATTAACTTTGGATAATTAATTAAGAGGGTTTAATGAAAATCTGAATAGTTTAACCCTTATCTGAACTTTTTCAGGCTTGCCGGATTATATCATGAAATATTTATATATACTCATATTTGCTGCACTGATAATATCCTGTGAAGATGAAATAATCAAACCTGAGCAGGAAGAAAAGGAAATTGAAAAGGAAGATTCCCTCCTATTGTATAGCATTTATCAGGATACTTCCTTACTCTACGAATTGGACTATAATCAGGATGGAAAAATATCAAGGTTTTATTCGCATTTTTATCATTATCATAATACCGGGGGGCCTGCGTATTGGGACCATTGGGTCGATTTTAAACAATTCAATTATGAAAACGGAAGATTGGACAATGTAGGGGACCATCTGAAAAGTGCAAGCAAACCTTATTGGATTCAAACATATGAATATAATGAAAATGGATTACCAGAAAATTTAACTTTCTATTGGGAGAATGATATAATCAATACCATTAACATTCAATACAATGATGAAGACAAAATAATAAGAATTATTAAAAAGAGTAAAGGACTTATCAGGTACAGGATATTTGAATATAGGGGAGATAATGTTTCCAAATTAATTCTATATTACCACAGTACTCCTGAACGAAGATTTATCTATGAATTAGAATATGATACCTGCCATAACCCTCTTTATAATCTGGGAATTATCGGGAGTATCCATAGTAGTAATGATGTGATTTTAGACATTGAATTTATTTCAAAAAATAATATTCTACGTTATACTTACAACAAGCTGGATACCGATACATTATATCAGGATGTAAGCTTT
>CBDUPM010000686.1:0-1728 GCA_965369105.1 uncultured Bacteroidales bacterium
ATAGATCTCCATATTTTCTGATGCATCCAGGAATGCTTCAAATCCTTTGTCAGCACCCTTGCCCCATGTGCTGGTCCCGTCGTATGGAATCGATTGGAGCCAGGTTGCAGCAAATTCTTTTCCTGAATATTTTTTTTCTATGCCTGCGTATGTTTTCATATTATTCGGGATAACCCAGTATGTTTAACATATCATCAACGGTTTGTTCATTGCGGTATACATAATCAATAAAGTTTCCTTTATCATCCCGGTCAATTATTACCTGTTTGGGAGACGGGATCAGGCAATGTTTGATTCCTCCGTAACCGCTGATCGAATCCTGGTATGCCCCGGTATGAAAGAAACCAAGGTAGAGAGGTTCTTTTTCATTCTTTTTAAATTCAGGCAATACAATTTGCTGATTCATATCTTCTGAATTGTAATAATCGGAATGGTCACAGCTTATTCCTCCAATATTTACACGGGTGTAGGGATGATCCCATTTATTTACCGGTAACAGAATAAATTTTTCATAGATCGACCATGCATCGGGTATGGTATTCATCAGGCTGTTGTCCACCATATACCATAGCTCCGTATCATTTTGCTGCTTTTGTTCAATTACTTTGAATATAATTGCCCCGCTTTCCCCAACGGTATATTTTCCAAATTCAGTAAAAATATGTGGATCAGGAACGTTCTGGCTTTCACAAGCTTCCTTGATATTTTTTACAATTTCCCTGATCATGTATTCATAGTCGTACTCAAATCCAAGATGATTTCGGATCGGGAATCCTCCGCCAAGGTTGAGGGAATCCAGTTTTTCTGATTCCTTTTTCAATTCTGTATAGAGCTTCACTGCCTTCTGGAATTCTCCCCAATAATACAAGCTGTCTTTAATTCCTGAATCCACAAAAAAATGAAGCATTTTCAGTTCCAGGTTTGGATTATCCCTGATTTTCTCCTTAAAAAGAACCGGGATCTCAGAGGGTGGAATTCCCAGTCTTGAAGTATAGTAGGCCGATTGGGGCTCTTCATTAATGGCCATTCGCAGTCCTATTTTTACCTTTCTGTCTCCGGTAAGTTTTGAAAGCCTGGTTAGTTCCTCCTTGCTGTCTAAAACTATGATGGAATTCTTAAAACCCTGGTCCTGTAACTTAAGAATTTTGGCCAGGTAATCGTCAGTTTTATAACCATTGTGAATGATGTATATGGACTTATTCAGTTCCTTATCCTGGTGTAATTTTTCGATCAGGTCGATATCAAAAGAAGAGGAGGTTTCCAGATTGACATTATGCTGGAGGGCTTTACTGACCACATGATAAAAATGGGAGCATTTCGTGCAATAGCAGAAATGATAATTTCCCTTATAACCATTGGCTTTAATGGCCCTGTTAAAAAGGTTCCTGGCCCTTTTGATTTGTTCCCCAATTCGTGGGAGGTAAACCAGTTTAAAAGGTGTTCCGTATTTTTCAATTAAATATTTCAGAGAAACTCCGTGAAAGGTAAGGTATCCGTCATTCAAATCGAATCCTTCCTGGGGAAAGTAAAAACTTTGCTCTACAAGGTCAAAATAGGTATTCTTCATTCAGATAAATAATATTGATTTAATTGGAATTGGATCCAGGATGATTCTTAAAATAAACAGTGCGGTGGGGAAAGGGGATCTCAATCCCTGTTGCATCAAATCGTTTCTTGACAGATTCCAGGACGTCGCAGTACATTTCAAATGCCTTGTCATTGTCATGG
>CBDUPM010000687.1:0-1726 GCA_965369105.1 uncultured Bacteroidales bacterium
CCCCTCTTCTATGGGATCCATAAGAGATTGGGCAAAATCACCCGTGACATAAGCCACTCCCATTCTGGGGCCATTTAATCGTAAATTGGTGTATTTGGTAGAAATGGGTTCTTCATAATTTGCCAGGAGCTGTACCAGGTTCTCATCATTTTCAATATTAAAAATATTATTCAATGAAATTCTGGCCATTATATCAATTTCCTGTGGTTCAAACTGATATTCTGACACATCCGTATTTATAACATTTCCGGTTTTTACATCAAAAAGGCGCAATGAGAAAACCAGTTTGTCTCCAAATCTTTCTACCGACCCTGTTAGGGCAATATCCACATTTAATACCTTTCCCATATTAACAATGCAGGTCCGGCCATAACAATTCTCCAGATCCAGACCTTCTTTGTCCAATAAGTCCTTCATGTCATACTTATCCAGCACATCATAGATCTTCTTCTTTTCCAGTTCAATGCGAACCAGGTTTCCCATTGCAACCGGATCAATTTCAACTCCCCTGGTATCAATATTTGAAACCGCAATGGAAGATTTTTGCTGTCCAAAATTGCTCAGGGATATGCCCAGGATCAATGTAAGCAACATGAACCTGTTTACTATCTGATAAAAGTTTGAATGTTTCATGATTCTGTCTTTTAAATTATTTACAAATCTCAAATTCAAAAATAGACCAGAACAGAGCAGAATAAAAACGGATTACCGGGATGATGCTCCCAATAATGATGAATTTTCCTAATTATTACCGGATTAATCTTCTCTGTATGATGTTTTTTGCATAAATTGCAAAGGACACTTCTGTAATTATTGATCTCTGCAAAAAATACCTCTGTGTACAAATATAATTTCCAATAAAATGGCTGAAATCACACAAATTTCCTTACAAACCAAACTATTTGAACGGATCAAATCGCTTATCCCTGAAAACTTATCCATAGTGGATGTCCTGTCTGAATTACTGGAAATAAGCTCAGACAGTGTTTACCGGCGATTACGAAATGAAACCAGCCTGACCATCGATGAGGTATCCAGGATTTGCATCCGGTTTAACATCAGTTTCGATGAATTAAATACCTTTGACAATGCTTCTTCTGTGACATTTACGTTTAATCCATTAAGCACCGTTAATGATTATAAAAGTTATCTTCAATCCATTCACGATGATATGGTTAAAATTGCCGCTGCGGGCAACAGCAAGATAATATGGGCCGCAGAGGATATTCCTATTTTTCATCATTTTAAATCTCCCTTCCTGGGTGCCTTTAAGGTATACTACTGGTTTCATTGTATTATTGATACCGAGGAGCACAGGGATAAAAAATTCAATACGAAACATATTGATGATGATATCATTGATTTGTGCAGGGATATTTATAATCTGTATGCAAAAATCCCTTCGATAGAAATATGGACCGATCTTACCATTGCATCCCTTTTGGTACAGGTAGATTATGTCTGGCAATCGGGTCTTTTTGAAAACAAGTCTGATGCCCTTAAAATTTGTGGGTTGATTGAAGAGCAGTTGGACACCATTCAAAAGCAGGCAGACCTGACCTACAAAATTGGGTTTCATGATAACCGGGTACTGGAAGAGGGAACTTTCCAGTTGTATCATAGTGATATCGAAATTGGAAACAATACCATTTTTGTTGAAATGGGGAACACGAAAGTTTTATATCTGACTCATAATACCTTAAATAAAATTGTTACGGTTAACAAG
>CBDUPM010000688.1:0-1723 GCA_965369105.1 uncultured Bacteroidales bacterium
TGTAGGTTTTATTGAAGATGATTATGAAATTACAAACCGGCTTAAGATAAATGCTGGATTAAGATTATCCTCTTTCATGGTCCAGGATGTGAATTATACTATTCTTCAACCCAGGTTTGCCATCAGGTATAAAGCGGGTAAACAGCTTAGCCTGAAAGCCGGATACAGCAAGATGACTCAATTTGTTCATCTCTTAACTACAGCCTCCATAAACCTTCCAACCGATCTGTGGTTACCGGTAACCAGTAATCTTTTACCGCCCGTTTCTCACCAGGTGGCTTTAGGGGGAACCTATACCATTAAGGAGGGCTGGAATCTAACAGTGGAAGGATTTTACAAAACAATGGAAAATCTTATTGAATATAAAGAAGGTGCAGGTTTTACAGGAACCGGGGCCGGATGGGAAACAAAGGTGGAATCGGGCGAAGGATGGGCCTACGGGGGAGAACTAATGCTGGAAAAAACAAAAGGTAAAACCACCGGTTGGATAGGCTATACCCTTTCGAAAACTGAAAGGAAATTTGAAAACATTAATTTCGGAAAAGTATTTCCTGCCAAGTATGACCGGAGACATGACATCAGTATAGTCCTTACCCATAAATTCAGTAAAACCTTTGATATCGGTGCGGTCTGGGTTTATGGAACCGGGAACACCACTACCCTGGCCCTTATGAGATATCCTGCCATGAATTTCAGTAATTACAGTTGGTGGGGTTATAATGAAAGTTTAAATGAATATGAGGGAAGAAACAATTATCGCGTTCCGGCATATCATCGGTTTGATATTGGACTGAATTTTAATAAAGAAAAAAAACGCGGACTTCGTACCTGGAGTTTTTCTGTTTATAATGCCTATAACAGACAAAATCCCTTTTTCATTAACTGGGGTGAAAGCTATTCCTATTCCAATGGAAATTATACCTCAAAAACAGTTCTGAAACAATATAGCCTTTTTACCATAATACCTTCTGTTTCATATTCTTTCAAATTTTAACGGAATGAAAAATACCAAGCTATATCCTTTTATTATCTCCCTGCTCATTTTTGCTTCCTGTGAAAAAGTGATTCCATTTAAAAGTGATGAGCTCAAACCTAAAATCGTTTTATATACAAATATTCATCCCGACAGTTTAATTAGTTGTGATATTGGAATGAGCTATGCAGTAATTAATTCCAATAATAATCCTGTTCAAATAAAAAATGCAAATGTTAAATTATTGATCGATGGGGAAGTTTCAGAGCTTTTGAAATACCAGGAACCGCCTCCGGATATATATGATTATGGTAACGTATCCAGACTTTCAAAATATGTATCCAATCAATATCCGGAAGAGGGCAAAGAATACAGCATCGAAGTTGAAATAAACGAGATAGGAAAAGTAAGCGGAACCATTCCTCCATTGGTACCCCTGATCAGAATTGATACTCAGCGGGTTATTATAAATGAATATGATTATTCATATACTGTGATGAGGACTAAATTGGTTTTTAAGGATCCTGAAGGACCGGAGAACTTTTATCGACTGGTAATCAAACAGATATCCGGGTATTATCCGGGGGACAGATTCAAACCCTATGATCCGGAAATTCCTGTCCTGGTTAACAATTACACCCAAAACTGGATAGATTCGGACGATCCACTGCTTTTTCCTAGAGAAGAGGAGGGCCTTTTTGAAAATTATGAATCTAATGAATACCTGATTTTCAGTGAGGAAAAAATAAA
>CBDUPM010000689.1:0-1722 GCA_965369105.1 uncultured Bacteroidales bacterium
CGCATTATTATTTGTTCCCTGTCGGGACCAACCGAGACGAATTTCACGGGTACTTCCAGTTCTTTTTCAAGGAAGTCAATATAATTCTTTAATTCAACCGGAAATTCCTTTTCACTTTTTATTCCGGTAAGATCCGTATTCCATCCCGGCATTTCAGTATAAACCGCTTCCACCTCACTGTCCAGTTCATATGGGAAGTCTGTAATAGATTCATTTCCAACTTTATAAGCAGTAGCAAGTTTAATATTGTCAAACTTATCCAGGACATCCGCTTTGGTCATGACCAATTGCGTAACCCCGTTCAGCATAACTGCATATTTCAGGGCTACCAGATCGATCCATCCACAACGACGGGGTCTTCCGGTAGTGGATCCGAATTCATGCCCCTCCTGCCGGAGTTTTTCCCCGGTTTCATCCTCAAGCTCAGTGGGAAATGGTCCGCTGCCCACCCGCGTGCAATAAGCCTTGAAAATTCCTAAGACCTCTCCTATGGAGGAGGGAGCTATTCCCAGTCCGGTGCAGGTACCGGCACATATAGTATTTGAAGAAGTAACATAGGGGTAGGAACCAAAGTCAATATCCAGGAGAGTTCCCTGGGCTCCTTCAGCTAATACTCTTTTATCGTCTTTTAATGATTTATTAATTAAATGTTCAGCATCCACAAATTGAAACTGCTTTAACACCTCGATACAATCGAACCAGGTCTTTTCTTCTTTTTCAATATTATAATCGTAATTATAATTTTCCAGCAATTTTTTATGCTTATTAAGCAGGGTATCATATTTTTCCTTAAGATTTTTTTCAATATCCCCTACCCTGACCCCGTTCCGACCGGTTTTATCCATATAAGTAGGGCCTATTCCTTTTAAAGTAGAGCCGATCTTGGTTTTTCCCTTAGACATTTCAGAGGCCGCATCCAGGGTTCTGTGTGAAGGAAGTATCAGATGTGCTTTACGGGAAATGATCAGGTTTTTGGTTGGATCTATTCCCAGTTTTTGCAATTTCATTATTTCGTCTGCAAAAATTACCGGATCAAGAACGACCCCATTTCCAATCACATTCAGGGTATTTTCCCTGAAGATGCCGGAAGGAATGTTGTGGAGAATATGTTTCATATTATTAAACTCCAGGGTATGACCGGCATTGGGTCCACCCTGGAAGCGGGCAATGATATCATATTTTGGAGATAGTACATCTACGATCTTCCCTTTTCCTTCGTCTCCCCATTGTAATCCCAGGATAACGTCTACTTTCATTCTGAATTTTTTTTAGTTACAGTTCCATTATTTTTATTCATCCAGGCTCAATACCTGTTGGATATCACCTTCTTATACATAATAAACCCGGTGAAAGCCAGGCTGACACCGGTAATTTCAATTTCCGATTTAAAGATAATCAAAGCCTTTTTCAGATGTGACTTAAGAGAGTGGAAAGATACAAAAAAGTTATTAACCGATACCGTCCTTCATCTCCTTGTTTCTACCATAAATGTAGAGTGAATGGTGAGATGGGGAAAAGTTATTCAGTTCGCAGGCTGTCCGTATAATTTCATCTATCCTGGGATCACAGAATTCAATTACCTTCCCTGAATCCATATCAATCAGGTGATCGTGTTGCATACAGCGATAAGCTTTTTCAAACTGAGCGATATTTTTACCAAACTGATGTTTGATTACAAGATTGCAATCCAGCAACAACTCTATGGTATTATAGAGGGTAGCC
>CBDUPM010000690.1:0-1709 GCA_965369105.1 uncultured Bacteroidales bacterium
CGAGAACCATACATTATAATTAAAAATACATTTCTCGCAAAGTTGCGCAAAGGATGGCGCAAAGGAATCGCAAAGGATTTTCCTCACAGCGATTATTACGCTGAGCATTCTTAAGCTAATACTTCCCGACCCAGGTGCTCAATAATTATATTTAACTAAATTTGTACTTCTATAGATCTGAACTATCAATATCTGTGATAAAAAATAAAAGCTATGAAATCTTACAGAAAAGAACTCTGGTTCGACGTTCAAAAGCGAAGAGAACTGATAAACATCACACCAGATGTGCAAAGTTGTCTTGCTGAAAGTGGCATAAAAGAAGGCCTGGCATTGGTAAATGCAATGCATATCAGTGCCAGTGTTTTTATCAATGATGATGAACAGGGCCTCCATCATGATTTTGAAGTATGGCTGGAAAAACTGGCACCTGAAAAACCCTATTCCCAGTATAAGCATAATGGTTTTGAGGACAATGCCGATGCCCACCTGAAAAGGACCATTATGGGAAGAGAAGTGGTAGTGGCAATCACAGATGGCAAACTGGATTTCGGTCCCTGGGAACAGATTTTTTACGGGGAATTTGATGGAAAGAGGCGAAAGAGGGTGCTGGTTAAGATTGTTGGGGAGTGAAGAAATGTGCTAAAGAACTAAATTGCTAATGTGCTGATTTTTTGAAAGGGGGTGATTAGTGATTCGGTGGTCAGGCGGACTCGTGGTACTGTGGTACTGTGGTACTGTTTCTATATAATTTTCTCATTTCATCATTCTCTCATTCTTCCTGAATTAGCATTTTAGCAATTAGCACATTAATTAAACCATTCATCCGGAAAATTCACCAGAAACAACTTCTCACTTGCCCGGGTAAAAGCGGTATACAGCCACCTGAGATACTCTACATTCATCATTCCTTCACGGTAAAATCCAGGATCTATAAACACGGATTTCCATTGTCCTCCCTGGGCTTTATGACAGGTTACCGCATAAGCAAATTTTACCTGGAGGGCATTGAAATAAGGATCTTCGATTACCTTTTTAATTCTCTTTTTCTGATTTTCTTCATCCGGATAATCTTCAAGTACCATCTGGAAAAGTTCTTTTTGTTCAGCTACTGGTAAGGATGCCGTTTCAATCCTGAGGGTATCAATCAGAATTCGGGCATCAATGTTAATTCCTTTATAATCAGGAAATTCAACACTTACATCTGCAAATCTGTGACCATAGAGATCCTGGTATTTTTTTATCTGTTTCAGGATGGCAATATCACCGTTGGCGATAAATTCAAAATTATCTTCAGGACTGTTCCAGAAATAATTGTTTTTAACTATCATTAACAGGTCCCCAATTGAAATTTCATCTTCTCTCCACAATATCTGGTTTCGGATTCCTTCATTAAAACGGTTAGCCCTTTTATTAGACCTGCTAATGATAATGGTTTCTCCCTCACCGTATTTAGCATAAGAATTCTCAATTTCTGTAATAAGCTCAGCCCCTCCCACTCTTTCAATATCCGGAAACCCTTTTGTTTTAATTTCAGGATCTGAATCATCTCCTTCAGCAATTTGTCTGCGCAGTTCTGTAGCATTGTATAATATTCCCGAATCAAAAGCCTGACGAACAACGTCCTTCAGTTCGATTTCAAGTGGTGTTTTTCCCAGGGAAAGCAGATACCTGGAATCCAATGCGGGACTAATATCCAGTTTTACAGGTGG
>CBDUPM010000691.1:0-1708 GCA_965369105.1 uncultured Bacteroidales bacterium
TCTTAAATAGAAAACGACTCCAATCAGGGGAAGGAAAAGTACATACCATAATCTTGTTTCACCCAGGGTTCTCATGGGGGGGCGTTCCAGCAGTATCCATAGCCGGGCGATGAAAAGTGCCATAACCAGGGTTCCGGCAGCCACAATTATTGCTCCTATGGTTGAAAGAATTTCTTTTTTAATACCCGCATATACCAGGATTAAACCCAGTATCCATAAAATAGCTGATATTCTTGCGTATGTGGGAAAGTCTATAAGATTCATTTTATTCCTCCTTTGGCGTTTTTCCGATGCTGAACAGATATAATGCACCGGCAATTACCATGAAAATACCTATGTAAATCACAGGCAGCCATGGATCATTTATTGCTTCAATTACACTGTATTTCGACCATTTACCCATTCTTTCATCATAGGACAACTGGTAAAGATTCCATCCATCCACCTTTATAGGTTCATTGACCTTTAAAAGTGAGGTGTCAATTTTTCCTGAAGAAGACATTATTTCAAGTAATGAACTGTACTCTCTGGGTTCGGGTTGTGTCATTGCAAAACTAAAGCGATCATTTGCTTTCAGGAAAATAGGTCTTTGCATTAACCCTCCACAACTAATGATTCCTTCAATTTCATCTTTTGAGGATAGGTTCACTGCCTTTATTTTTGCCAGGGGAAAGGCCAGTGTGTCTCCAGCAGCCTCAAAGTAGCTTAAACTGTCAATCCTGGCTTCATGTATATATTCCTCAATGGTTACATTCCATCCGGCTAATTCAGTTTTCATACCGGTTTCAATCATGGCAAGATTATTTTCAACATCCTCGGCTAGTCTCATTGCATCTGATTGAATATAAGCAAGTTTTGAATTATAAAACTCAATATCAAAATTAAGGAGCTTTAAGGTAAACGGTAGTTCCCGGATATTCTGACCATTTTCATAGCCGTACCAAACCGCCTCATTCTCGTTGGCAAAAACCTGAAGTCTGCTCAGGTCACCTGCACCCAGGCTGCCTGCTAATACGATAATCCACAAACCGAGATGATTTAAAATAAAACCAAAATTTCTATAGCTAAACTTGCTTGCCCTTCGTAATATTACAAGGCCAAGTGTTGTAAGCAGGTATAGTCCGGACAATAAAAAGGTAAAGCTGTTCCTGATATGATTAAAACCGGTTAACTGCATTATTTCGGGTGATTCCGGATTATTTTGTTTAGTCAATCCTAAAATAAGGGTCAGAAAGGTAAACAGTGCTATTGAACTGATGGATGCAGGTACCCTGGAAAGCCATTTGACGTAATATATATCACGGTAAAAAACGTGAACAAAAACAATGCAAAATGCAAAACTTAACCCAATAAGCAGATTCATCGGCCATGCAGGAAGGGAGATTCCATTTCCTTTAGAAACCATTTCTAAAACGGTGCCTGCCAGAAATACCACCAATGCTATACTAAATCCTCTCAGGTATTCTTTTCTTTTCCCTTTATTTTCTTTTTCTTTCATTGAAAATGATTTTGTAAAGGGCAAAAATAAATTAATTTTTGGATTTTGTCTATGATAATTGTTATAGCTGCAATTTTTATCCCAATTAATTATATTTTAAAAACTTCTATCGAATAAAAGAAAAGAGCGTTTAAAACAGAATATTCTTAATTCTTTGTATTTTTAAAAAAATTTAAATCTAAGAAAAATGAAAATTCTTAAAATATTTTT
>CBDUPM010000692.1:0-1707 GCA_965369105.1 uncultured Bacteroidales bacterium
AAAGCTACTGTCAGCTTCATTGAAAAGTTTAATAAAGGCATCCGTTATAAAGAATAATTTACCATCCGAACCTTTATACATACCGAAAACCCGGTCGCTCAGATCATTCCCGATATAGGTGTTGTATTCAGAGGCCTTAGCGCTCTCTTTAAGGTTGGTAATCTGTATTACCCCGGAATTTTCTGAACTGATCCACAGATTATTTTTGTCATCTTTCATGATGCCCGTAATGTTGGTCTTAAATACCTCCCCGGCATCCATAAATATTCTGAAATTACGACCGTCATATACAGAAACCCCGCCTCCGGCATGACCAAACCAGATATTTTTTTCATCATCCTTAAAAATCACTCTCACCGCATTCCCTGCCAGGCCATCCTCCATGGTATAATTCCTGAATTCCTGACCGTTAAAAAGGCTTACACCTGCCCTTGTTCCTAACCAGATATTATCATTATGATCCTGCAGGATGTCAAAAACGGTAGACTGGGCAAGTCCTTCCGCCACACTGTAATTGTCAAAAAAGTAATTCTGGGAAGAGAGGTTTAGGGGTGCAAGAACCAGGGATAAAAAAATTATTCGCCCAAGCAGACGAATAATTTTCTTTCTAAGTAGAACAAAGTGATATGTCATAATAATCTTATTTTGCTATAAAGAAGAAAGTTCCGTTTTCATCTTCTAGTCCTGCAATCTTTCCAAATTGTGGTTTTTGCTGATTTGAATTTACCACGGCATCTGTAACCGTCTGAACAATGCTTTCAATAGGTATACAGGCATCCGTATTATTGGCAAGAGAGTTCGCAAAGGTCCTTGTGAACTGACTGTTATCAACTGCTAATTCATAGCCTGCCGATGAGAATACCTGGCTGGATTTCAATCTCACATTTGCAGGATCATCACAACTTCTTACCTGTAATCCCGATCTCATAGCCTGGTAAAAGGACGGTCCGGATTCGCAGGCATCGGTAATAACCAGGGTATGATTAATCAGCGTGGGATAGGAGGACATGGAGGCTTTTAATGCAGCAATATTGAAATAGGTAAATTCATCATCTCTTTTAGCATCCACGGGTACCCAATATCCCGTTTCATTTACAAATTTACCATGACCGGCATACCAGATAAGCAGGGAATTAACACGATTACTTCTCAAAAGGTCCCTAAGTTCAATTGCAAAAAACTTTTCCATTTCCTGCTTGGTCATATCTTTTTTATGAATAAAATTATGGACACTGTAATTTGCCAGTGCAGTTTTCATAAGGGTTATATCTTTCGTGGGTCCTTCAAGACTGGCAAAACTCTGATAATTAGAATTCTCAACAAATACAACCCAGGTTTTTCCCATGGGATTATCTGCGGCAATATTTGCGCCTTCCCTGTTTATGGAAAAAGTCGTTTCAGATAAATTGCCAAAAGCATCCCTGGCCGTCACCTTAAAACTATTCCTGTTCCTGATGCTCACCATGGCAGAGAAATTCGGATTCTTGTCATCCGGAATATAGCTTGCCGCAACATCGTCGATATAAATGGATTTAATCAGACTTTCATCGGCAATAGTCCCTTCAACATAGATCATGGGATCAGTATGATCGATATAAATGATATTATTATCGGAAGCATAAGGTGCAATTATTCTTACTTCCGGAGGCTGAACTTCCGTACGAAGTATGTCATAAACTGCGGTCTCCTTATTTTCATAAATATCCG
>CBDUPM010000693.1:0-1704 GCA_965369105.1 uncultured Bacteroidales bacterium
TACGGACTGATCCCGGAAGAAGGGGAAGCCGAACACCTCTTTGATGCCGGATTTACATTTCTGCTCTTACCCAATTTCCAACTCGACCTGTCGGGCGGATTGGGGCTGAACGACTATGCCATCGATAATTTTATTAGTGTAGGATTAACTTACAGAATTCCTGAATAATTCCTGTTCAAAAGCTTTCTGCTGTTTTAAAACCGGGTGGAAAAATTCTTAACCCGCCTTACGGACCGTTCCTGGCAATTTATTGATAAGAAATCCTGTTATTGAGATATAGCCCGGGGAGGAAAACTATTTATGCGGATTTTCAGGGAATATCTCCCTGAAAACAGGCCTGTTCCCGGTTTAAAAAAACAGGCAGGTAACCACTTAAAAAAAATCAGGAATCCTGAAATTTCCAAATGGGAAAATGTATCTTCGTATGTATTTATTCAGAAAAGAAAAAAGATGAATCTGACCATAGAAAACATACTATTGATTGGCTCCATTTTGCTGCTGATAAGCATTTTTGTAGGAAAAACTTCCTATAGATTCGGGGTACCCACACTTTTACTTTTTTTGGTTATCGGGATGCTTGCGGGTTCAGATGGAATAGGAGGTATTCAATTTGACAATCCGCAAATTGCTCAATTCATTGGGATTGTTTCACTTAATTTTATTTTGTTTTCTGGCGGACTTGACACAAATTGGTCTTCCGTAAAACCCATTTTAAAGCAAGGGCTTGTATTATCTACTTTGGGAGTTTTATTAACCGCCCTCAGCCTGGGAACATTTGTCTGGCTCATTACCGACTTTAGCATTTATGAAAGTTTGTTGCTGGGCTCCATAGTTTCATCAACAGATGCTGCAGCCGTTTTTTCCATTTTGCGTTCGAAGAGCCTCTCACTGAAGTCAAATTTACGACCTACCCTCGAGCTGGAAAGCGGTAGCAATGACCCCATGGCATATGTGCTTACCATTGCTTTTTTGACCCTGGTAACGAACCAGGACAAGGGCCTTGTTTCTGTTATCCCCCTGTTTCTGCAACAAATGATATTGGGCGGAATCGCGGGTTTTATATTTGGTAAACTAAGCAAGGTCATCATAAACCGGATCAAACTCGGATTTGAAGGGCTTTACCCGGTTTTGGTAATCGCATTAATGTTTCTTACTTTTTCTGTAACCGATTTTGTGGGAGGAAATGGTTTTCTGGCAATTTATATTTGTGCAGTTTACCTGGGTAATCAGGATTTGATTCATAAAAATACGATTCTGAAAATGTATGATGGCCTGGCCTGGCTAATGCAAATTGTTTTATTCCTTACCCTGGGTCTGCTGGTTTTTCCAACCAGGGTCATTCCTTTTATTGGCATTGGTATACTCATTTCGCTGTTTTTAATTGTAATCGCACGTCCCTTAAGTATTTTTCTCAGCCTGATCTTTTTCAGAATGAAGCTGAGAAGGCGTTTTTTTATTTCCTGGGTGGGTTTACGAGGCGCAGTTCCGATTGTATTTGCCACCTATCCCTTATTGGCAGGAATAGATAAAGCAGACATGATTTTTAATATCGTATTTTTTATTTCCGTAATGTCCGTGTTAGTTCAGGGAACCACCATATCTGTTTTTGCCAAATGGCTGCGTGTTTCATTACCTGAAGAGGTCAAAGCCATTTCAGAAGAAGAACGGTTTATTTCTGATATTACTAAAACCGCGATGAAAGAA
>CBDUPM010000694.1:0-1702 GCA_965369105.1 uncultured Bacteroidales bacterium
ATCACCTGACAGAATGGGTGATTGGCGTAACTCTATCTGTTTTATCGGGGATGATGAAGATTACAATATTCATTTCACCCAGGCAGATGAGCTGGCCGAATATGTCAAATCATACTATCCTTCTTTCAACATAAGTAAAATTTACCTGGATGCATTTACCCAGGAAACCACATCCAAGGGAGATCGGTATCCCGGAGTAAACCAATCAATAAATGAACAGGTAAGTAAAGGTGCCTTGATCATTAATTATACCGGTCATGGAGGTACAAAAGGGCTTGCCCATGAAAGAATCCTTGATTTGAATGATATCGCAACATGGGAAAATAAGGACAGGTTACCTTTATTTATGACTGCTACCTGTGAATTCAGCAGGTATGATGAACCGGATATTGTTTCTGCAGGGGAAGAAGTAATACTGAATCCAAACGGGGGAGGCATTGCCCTGTTAACCACCACACGCCTGGTTTATTCCGGACCCAATCATGTCTTGAATGAAAGATTTTATGAAATAGTATTTGATAAGGATGAAGAGGGAAACAACTATTGTTTGGGCGATATTATGAAATACAGTAAAAACAACGCTGGTTTTGGAGTTAATAAGCGGAATTTTACTTTGCTGGGTGATCCGGCAATGAGATTAAGTTACCCGGTTCATAAAGTTGTGACCGATTCTATAAATTCCATTCCGGTGGATCAGTTCAGCGATACGGTAAAAGCATTTTCCAAAGTAAAATTTTCCGGTCATGTTTCAGATGGAAATGGAACATTGTTATCGGACTTTAATGGCTTTGTCTATCCGATTATTTTTGACAAACCCTTAACCCAAAGAACTCTTGGAAATGATGGAGGGCCTACTAAAACCTTCAAATCAAGAAAAAATGTTATTTATAAAGGAAAGGTTAGTGTCAAAAATGGCAGGTTTAGCTTCCAGTTTATTATTCCAAAAGATATAAATTATTCGCTGGGATTCGGACGGGTAAGTTATTATGCCACCGACAGCTCCATTGATGCCGCCGGAGCGGATGAAAGTTTTATTGTCGGGGGGTCCTCTGAGAATTTCGAAGAAGATAATATGGGTCCTGAACTAAAAGTATTCATGAATAACAGCTACTTTAAAGAAGGCGGTATTACCAGCGAAAATCCTATCCTTTATGTACAGGTTTATGATGAAAATGGAATCAATACCACCGGGAATGGAATAGGTCATGATATTACAGCCGTTTTAAACGATGACCGTCAAAACAGTTACCTGCTGAATGACTATTATCAGGCCGATCTGGACAGCTATTCAAGCGGAGTTATTGAATATCCGCTTTTTAACCTGGATGAAGGCAGTTATACCGTCGATGTAAAAGTTTGGGATATTTATAATAATTCAAGTGAAGAAAGTACCGGGTTTATTGTACTTAGAAGCAATGACCTGGTGCTGGAAAACCTTCAGAATTTTCCAAATCCTTTTAGTTCTTTTACAGAAATCAGTTTTGAACACAATAAATCCAATACAAATTTCGATATTACCCTGGATATATTTTCCATGGAAGGGAATTTGATAAAATCTATAAAAACAAAACAATTCAGCACTGGATTCAGATCAGAGCCCATAGTATGGAATGCGGAAAGTGATAATTCCTTCCATGTCCGGCAGGGTATGTATATCTACAGGATCAGGGTAAAAGCCTCAGATGGTATGGAATCTGAGAAG
>CBDUPM010000695.1:0-1702 GCA_965369105.1 uncultured Bacteroidales bacterium
ATAATAAATGGTTTCCTGGATATCCTTATCCAGTCCTGCATAATAATCGTCTGCCTTTTGATTGATCAATATCAGGTAGGATGCCCCAGTGATAAGAATTCCAAAGAACAATGTTGCTGCAATCCTGAAATTCAGATACCAGGGTTTTGATTTACTGGTTTGCAGCATTAATTTTTGTCTGAACTGATCAAAATGCCCCTCAGAGGGATGCAAATGATCAAATTCCGAAATGTTTTCCTGAATAAAATCTCTTAGTTTATCCATTATTTTTACTTTTCAGGTTTTCAATAAGTTTTTTTCTTGCCCTCACAAATTGAGAGCGCGAAGTAGAGGAGGAAATGTTTAAAATCCGCGCTATTTCATTATGATCATAACCTTCTATCAGATAAAGGCTTAGTACAAGCCGGTATCCTTCCGGTAGCTTCATTATTTCCTCACGTACTTTCCTAGCTTTTAATTTTAAATCTTCTTCTTCATCAATTTCAATATCAGAAGCCGGTTCAGATTTAAGATCTTCAAGGTTTTCAAAGAGCGTTTTCGTCTTTCTTAAATAATCCAGGGAATGGTTAATTACGATTCTTTTCAACCATGCACCAAAACTAACTTCCTCCTTATATTGAGAGATATTGCTGAATGCCTTCAGAAAAGACTCCTGCATGATATCCTCTGCTTCCTGACTGTTATTTACAATCCTCATACAGGTATTAAACATGGCCTGGTAATAGAGTTTGTAAATCTCAAATTGTGCATCCCGATTGCCTTTTCTGCAATTGTCTATTAATTCTTTATGGATATTCGGATATTTCTTATTTCTCTTGTTCATTTTAAAGACGGGAAATTATTTTTTAAGCTGCATGCGGGGATGATTTTTTTTATAATTTTGTATTTAACTAATAAAATAAAGCATAAATCTTTAAATTTGCAGGCTATTTACTAAAAAGACAGTAATTTACTTTGATTTGAAAGTATATTTCTTATTTTTGTTTCTGCATGAATTCCCCAATTAGTAACCCATAACACTTAAAAAATGAAAAAACTAGGATTTTTACTCGTACTGTTCGCCTTTTTAGGATTTGCAACTTTTACTTCCTGTAATCAGGCTCCAAAAGAAGAAGCTACAGAAGAAGTTACAGAAATGGAAGAAGAAATGGAAGAAGCTGTAGATGAAGCAGAAGAAGCCGTTGAAGAACACGTAGATGGCGATCATTAGAATAAACTTCTAAGAAAAAACGAAAAGGCTGCCCGGTTAGGGTGGCTTTTTTTTTGATAATTACTTGATTTCTTACTTACACGCCTTCTCAGGTAATAAGGTCTCCTTTATTAAACTGGAAGTTTCGGATCACATTTCTATGCCCGAAAAACAAAAAACGAAAAACCCAAACTCCTGTAGCACCCTTTCCTCTGATAAGCTATCCGAAAAATGACATCAGCCAAACCATCCCGGTTTGAATTTCACCGGAACTGTAATCAAGTTCAGATCCTCTTGCGCTATGAGGGATAAAGGCAATTACCAGGTTAACAGCTGCAGCAAGGATAACCAGGTATCGGCGGTCCTTTTTACGATTTCCCAGCCAGGCAACAATCCATAAAATAAAAGCTATCAATGCTTTATTATCCGTGAGATCCTTACCAAAAGGAAATCCTGTCCAGAATTCTCCAAAAGCATATTTTTGAACAATGGGCCCCATAATCATACCCCCTG
>CBDUPM010000696.1:0-1700 GCA_965369105.1 uncultured Bacteroidales bacterium
CAATGCCGATGTCGAACTGCCGAGAAGCTCCACCAGTTCATCATGGACAATTTTAACCATCATTTGTCCCGGTTTAACCGCATTAAGAACGTTTGCCCCGAGGGCTTTTTCCTTTACCGTATCTGTAAAAGTCTTGGCAATTTTAAAACTTACATCAGCATCCAGTAATGCACGCCGAACGTCTTTCAAAGTTTCTGCGACATTAATTTCCGTAATTTTGCCCTGTCCTTTTAATAATTTAAAAGATCGATCAAGCCTTTCACTGAGATTTTCAAACATTTTCTTAGGATTTTAAACGGCTACAAAAGTAAATAAAATATGTGGATTGGAAAACAATCCAATGAGTTTTAGATCACCACTCCTCACTCCACACCCGCAGTTCATCCCCAATCGCACACTCACACTCCATCTCACCTATTCGCCCCTTCGCCAACACCCCAACCCACGACCACTTCACCTCATAACCAGACCCTCCTTCCCTCCTCCTCATATAAACAATTATTCATTATCTTTATCAGGTTAAATATTTTGATATGCGTATTTCCCGAATTTATATATTGTTTTTATCACTTATCCCTTTATTTCCCTCATGTATAGAAAAGGAGGAGGAAGCTGTAAATAAGATTCAGGAAATGAATTATGGTAAAAGTGCAGTGCCATATTCTTTGAGAATTAGGGAGTTAAATAAGAATAACCTTGTTACAAATCCGAGTTTTGAGCTGGGAAGACATTATTCAAGCGATACCATTAATTTGTCTTTTAATTTACCCGGATGGAAAAAGGTAGGTGAGAATGTTTTTTGGGTAAATACAGAAGATAAGGACAACTATTCAGAGGATGAAGCCTCCAACGGTGTTCATGCCATCAAAATTTCCCGCAATCATGCCGATGAAACCGACAAAGAGGGTGAGGGTATAATATCAGATTATATTAAAGTAATCCCAGGGCACTATATACTTAAGCTCGACATCAGGCTTGAAAACATTCATTCTAATCTGGAGAGGTTTGGATCAGGTATTTATGATGCAGTTAATATCAGGCTGAACTATTACGACAGGAATAAGGTTTTGATTGAGCCGGGAGATATGCATCCTGCGAGCCGCAAGGAAATTGATCCTTCATTTAAAGCATTTAACTTCAGCTATTATGACGAAATATCCGATTTTGGCTGGTCAGGGATTATCGCAAGAACCGGAAATTATCCCTATGAGGATGGAAATATTCCTGATGGGGCGAAGTATATTAAAATTTTTCTTGGATTAAAGGGAAGCGGAACCATGTATGTAGATTATGTTCGGTTCAATTACACCCTTAAGAATTTTACATTTCTGGAACAAATACAACCTTTCCTGGATTCCACCATGGAAAGATCTTCCTACCTGATTCCTTCGCCCCAAAAAGCAGAATTTCCGGCCCAATTAAATATCCATGAAAGTAATGGGAATGGGGGTCAGTTATCTCCTGTTTTTATTATACCTAAAATTACAACAGCAGCAGAAAAAACCATAATAAACAGGTTCAGGAATGAAGTTGAAGATGCCGGAATTCTCTCAAGCGGGGAAAGGAAATTCCTGTCCAAACCTTCCCAAAAAGATTTAAACAGTTCAAGTCTGGTATTTAGTATTGGAAAAACTGAAATAGCTAAAGAGCTGGCTGAAAATTTCCCAGCTCTGGAAATTGACCAGGGCGAGCAAGGGTAT
>CBDUPM010000697.1:0-1698 GCA_965369105.1 uncultured Bacteroidales bacterium
ACCGGATTTTTGACAGGTTCTACAGTAAGGGTTTTGATCATAAAAGCACTATGACGGGTACAGGTATAGGTTTGTCGCTGGTTAAAGAACTGACAGATATTTACCGGGGCAGTATTCATGTAAAAACCAGTCCGGGGCAGGGAACCGCCATAAGCATGCAACTTCCGGTGAGCAAAGATTTGTTTTCAGCTGAAGAAATTCATTCCAATTCCCTGTCTGATCCCAGCATGCCTTGTTTGAAAAACCAGGAACAAATTGTACATGAATCAGGTTCACTAATGGAGAATAAACAGGCTAATTATCCGAAAGATACTCCTGTAATTCTTGTAGTGGAAGACAATACTGATTTGAGAAATTATATTGTCAGCCTTTTAAACAGTGAAGCAAAAATCATTGAAGCTGAAAACGGAGAGGATGCAGCCAGAACGGCAATTGAGAATATACCAGACCTGATTATTAGTGATTTAATGATGCCCCGGATGGATGGGGTGGAATTGATCCAGTTTTTAAGAAAAGATGAACGGACCTGCCATATTCCCTTTATTATGTTAACGGCACGTGGCGACATGGAAAGCAGGATAGAAAGTTTTGAACAGGGAGTTGACGATTATATGGGAAAGCCGTTTTATCCGGATGAACTTAAAATCAGGGTTTCAAATATTATTGCCCATCGGCAAATGCTGCAAGACCATTACAGAAAGGAGTTTTTGCAGGATCCTGATTTCTACATCAACAGGAATCCGGGAGAAAAATTCATGGATAAAGTGGTTAAGTTAATTAATGCTAATCTTTCCGATCCCGGATTCAACGTGGAAAGTCTGAGCGGAGCTTTACACGTATCGCGGGTTCAATTATACCGAAAAGTAATTGCTAAAACTGGCATATCGCCGGTTTCCCTGATCCGGAACATCAGGCTAAAGCTAGCCTCAAAATTGCTGAGAGAAAATGAACTGAATGTAACACAGGTTATGCTTGAGGTTGGCTTAAACAGTCCATCCTATTTTGCTGAATGTTTCAGGGAGCTTTTTGGATGCAATCCTACCGAATATATAAAAAGGATTAAAGAAGAATCTTCATCCACCTAGATTCTGCTTTAAATAACCAGAATCATTCTTTTACCTGCTTTCTTTATTCCGGTATCATTTCTGACAGATATTGAATCATATCTGATAGACTTCAAATACGCCTTTCCCTAATTTTATACTCTGGATTGGTCTGGACAAGAACCTGTTCATTTCTACCTAATGCTGCTCACGAGATGATACTGAGCAAAAAGGCTCTTCACTGCTTTGATGACCATATTCATTGGAATAGGGATCAAAGAATTAAAAAATTCAAAGGCTATGAATTCTAAAATTTACAATTATGAAGAAAATTATTTTACTATTTCTTTTCTGCTTCATTTCGTTTTTTATCTATTGCCAGAATAATAAGCCTGACTGGGAATGGGTTAAAAATGAAGAACCGGTGCTGGTTAATGGTGAAACAGCTAGCTGGGATGAAGATGGAGTTGGGTTTCCCACGGTATTAAAACTGAACGATACCTTCCATATGTGGTATGGAGGTATTGCATCAGAAGCTTCCGGTTTGGAAATAGGTCATGCTACTTCATCCGATGGAGAAGTCTGGGAAAAAGACAGTCAAAACCCTGTACTGAAGAAAGGTGAAGCCGGAAGCTGGGATGATCAGAGAGTCTAT
>CBDUPM010000698.1:0-1698 GCA_965369105.1 uncultured Bacteroidales bacterium
AATACAAACGAGAAGGATTCAGACAACAAAGACAGGTGTTTATTAATAGCTTAAATTTATTAAGAACAAATCCAATGCTTGAAGTGGATATGCCAAGCATGGGGAGAATCAACCTGTTAAAGCAGGAGAATAAAGACCGCTACGTAGTTCATTTACTATATGCCTCACCCATTCAACGGGGAAATGTGAGGGTAATTGAGGATCTGGTTCCATTGTTTGATATTCAGGTTAAAATTGATATTGAAGAAGAAATTAAATCAGCTTACTTAATTCCTTCAGGGAAAAAACTGAGAATTAAAAAGATCGATGGAAAACTGGAATTGCTGATACCGGAATTCACCTGTCATACCGGCATTGTTCTGGAATATTGATAATTTTGAAAATCCTGAAACCGGAGATTAGTTATCCTTTTACCTTCTGGATTTCGTGAATTATCAAGCTAATCTTAGCGGACAATAATCCTGTCGGTTGATAATATCTTTGTTTTAGAATAGATTTTGTAGAAGTACAGCCCGGGTTCAGGTATGGAAAGATCATTTTCAGAATTCAGCACTCCGGAATAAACCAATTTTCCCAATACAGAATACAGGCTAATCTGCAGCGTTTCGTTCATTACAGGACGGTTTAGAATTGAAAGTTTACCATCGGTGATAATTAGTTTAAACTCATCCGATGCGGTAGCTGTTTTAATGGGTGAATGCTTAACAGCGGTTGTTAAACCCAAATCATCCAAAATCAAATCGACCCATAATTTATACATTACACCGGATGGGTGGAGTCCGTCACTTGCAACATATTCAGGTTTCTCAATACCCTGACGGCTAAGGGGTGTGATATTATAGTATTTCACCCTGTAAATATCGGATATGGATTTGTTTACTGCGTTAAATTCATCAATACCGCGTGATATATACTCCTGGTTTCTGATTCCAAATGGAGTATAGCCATAATCCGGAATAGATATAATAAAAACATTATTAACAGATCCTGCCAGGTCAATTGCAGTAGCCAATAATTGGGTAAATTCTGCTTCATAAGTATCAATGGAGCCCCCCCTGAATTGATTGTTCACTCCTATTAATAATGAAACCAGGTTGAAATGATTGCCCGGGGGATCAGAGTTTAATGCATTTAATAAATTTCCGGTTGTCCATCCGTTCTGGGCAATTACTGAAAAATCTTCAAATTTATAGCCGGTTTTCTCCAGTTCATTTTTGAATTGATAAGGCCATGAATCAGATATTTGAACGGATGTCCCAACCGTATATGAATCTCCCAGGGCAAGGAATTTGATTTCCGGCTGTACGTCAAGACTTTGACCCCGAATGATGAAAAACAGAAATAATCCACTAAATAGTATGATACTCCTCATGAAACCTTCATTTCTTCTAATAACAATTCCTGGTCATGTCTGGTTCAGAAATACAAATTAGACAGATTCCTGTATTTTCAATATGGAAAAGCTGAAGGTTTGGAATAAAAAATAAACCGATAATTAATTTTATTCCACCGGGTCATTTACAGTATTAAAATCTCCCTCTATTTTCTTCTTTAACTGGTGGAGTTGGGTTTTCATTTTATTAAAAAACTGAAACCGTTGTTTTTCGGATACCCCGCTGATCAATGTGGACTTTTTTCTCATGTTATTGATCCATTTTTGAGTAGAGTCACAAAATTCCTTGTTAACAGTAACAATTT
>CBDUPM010000699.1:0-1697 GCA_965369105.1 uncultured Bacteroidales bacterium
CTCCTGCGTCACCATCACCGGTAACTATATAAATTATTTGAGGATTCTGAGGATGAATGGCAATTCCGGAAACTCCCAGGCTTTCCAGTTCATTTCCCAGTGAGATCCATGAGTTGCCACCTGTGGTGGTTTTCCAGATTCCTCCTGATGGAGCTCCAACATACATTATGTTCGGATCACTGGGGTGAAAAGCAATGGTATTGAGCCTTCCTGCACCTGCTTTTCTATCGGAATAGGAAACTTCAGGTACGATATCGGGACCCAGAGATTCCCAGTTGGCTAAATCATTTACACTTTTTTTTGCACTTTTACGAAAACCGGTATAGAATGGGAGTTCCGCAGCTCCCTCCGGAAACACCCTTGGTTCCATAAAATATTCCCATCTTTTGAATTGTTTCCATCCTTTTCCTTTTTCTATTTCCCGGTCTTTCCAGTATTCATTAAAGGATTCCTGGATCAGATAAAATTCACCTTTTTCGGATAATGACTTTTTTGCATCGATCTCCTGCATCCATGGCTGACTATAGGATGATGATAAAATAAAAGAAAGAATCAAAAGCCCTGTAATTTTTTTATACATACATTTTCAATTTGATATCCGGAAACATAACCGGATTATTATTTTGCTCTTTTCGAAATGAAAAGAGAGTAATTCATAGACGAATTACTCCCTTAATTGTTTACGAAATAAACTTATTAATAATAATTTAACTTAGCCTTATATTATTAAACATGTTTATTGAATCACTATTTTCTTGTGATATTGCTTGTCTTCATCAGAGATTATGAGGAAATACATACCCTTTTCAATATGCTTCAGGTCCAGTTCAAAACCCGACTCATTATTGAACTCATGGATTCCATTGTAAACAAATTCACCGTTTAAGTTCAGTAAGCTTGCGGTTATTTTACCGGAAATATTATCGGCAATGGTAATTTTGAATGCTCCGTTGCCAGGATTAGGATAAACATTTAAAAGCCGGTTGTCAGCATTTATTTCTCTACCTTCAATTCCAATGGGATGAGTATGAATGAAAAGATGAAATTCTCCTTCTTCACCTCCGGCACTTCCATCCACCTGGAGAAAATATCTTTCTCCCGGAATTACAATTACACTTTCAATAGCTGCGGCATAATTCTCTGATTCCGGATAGTAATCATCATAAGCTGCCACTAATTCATATCCGGTGCTGGTAAATAAGCTATCACAATGGTCGGCTTTATATAGTGCCAGCTGGTTATCCATTCCCTTGGCATCAATACCAATTAAACCTCCTTCGGGAGCCAGGAAGGTAAACCATACGGAATTTTGAACTCCTCCTTCTACACACCAGTGAAGGTCTTTTTCACAGCCATCTTCTGCTTCGGGAGCAAAAGGTTCTTTTGGTTCTTTGCTTCCATAATAATTATCAAAGGTGCCGATAAATCCAAAAGAAGTAACTTCAATTGCATCACAGGCATCATCATTTGGCGGAATTTCAACAACTGTAATGCTAACAGTTGTTGAACCGGTGCATGCACCCTGTGTTCCAGAAACGGTATAAACTATATCCTCTGTAGGAGATGCATTTACCGAATTACCTGTAGTAACATCGAGTCCTGTTGAAGGTTCCCATGTATATTCATCAGCTCCAAATGCAATCAGGTTTATGGATCTTCCGTTTCCTAATGTTACTTCCGAATAGGGGAGAAAAACG
>CBDUPM010000700.1:0-1687 GCA_965369105.1 uncultured Bacteroidales bacterium
TGAAATATGGGGTTTGGGGATTTCGATTAAAAAGCAGAAATATTTGATCAGAAAAAAAGGATATTCATCAGAACTCCTGGGATTTAATTTTCAATCACTTTTCTTTCTTTTGTTTTTAAAATAAAGGCAATAATAAACGTCAGTTTCATGGCTATTCCGGGTCCCATTAAAAAGTAAGGGTTAAAACTGCTTCCTTTGGACTTTAAATAAACACCAGTAAAAAACAAAGCGACACCGGTATATAAAATAAGCATTTCAATGCCTGGTTTGTATTCTTTATTTTTTATTTTTTGAATAATATAAAAGATCTTGAATGCAGCCCCAAGGATAATAATCAGGGTGGCAGAAAAACCGAGCGGGCTCAGTATTTTCAATAAAACTCCGGTTACCAGTATCAGCATACCTGCATAAAGAGGCCATTTTCCAGTCATTTTACTTTGCATATTTGAGAAAGCACAAATCTAACATAAAAATATTTAGCTGCTGGCAAAGCATTAATGGCATGTTTACTCATTATAAAAGTCTGAAGGCCGGGTAGTAATACCATCTTGGGGACAGGATCAGTTTGTAGATAAATGCTTTTTTATCATAGATAATAGCAAATCCCGGTTGATGGGTTTGCTGATATAGTCGGAACAACCCTTTTCAGAAGCTTTTATTTTATCTTCTTCAGTAGCATAGGCGGTTTGAGCAATAATTTTTAAACCTGGTTTATGTTTTTTAATTTGTGTAATCACCTCATAACCATCCATATCGGGCAGGCGAATGTCCATCAGTAAAATATCTATTGATTTAGTTTTTGCTGTTTGAATCGCTTTTTTTCCGCTTTCATTTATTATGATTTTCATTCCGGATTTAGAAAGGATTTCATCTAAATAGGTTGCATTGAAAGGATCGTCTTCCACTATCAGTATGGTTTTCCCTGAGAAATTATAGCTATCGCTTTTTTCCGGGGTGATTTTTATTTCATCTGAAACAGGGGCGGTTTGATAAGGAATGGAAAAATAAAATGTGCTGCCTCTTCCGACTTCCGATTTCAGCCATATTTTGCCATTTAAGAGTTCAACCAGACCTTTTACAATAGACAGACCTAAACCGGTGCCTCCAATCTGTTTATCGACGCCCGGGTTGATTTGAACGAATCGGTCAAATATTATATCCTGTTTATCAGATGGTATTCCAATTCCGGTATCGGATACAAAGAACTGGAGTTTTCCGTCAGAATCAAGTTTACAACCCCCTTCAATTTTACCCGATTGGGTATATTTAAAGGCATTCCCAATCAGGTTGATAAAAATCTGGCGTATTTTGACATGATCGGTTACAATAATATATTCCGGTAATTCGCAATCTGCATGAAGTAGGAATTGAATATCCTGCTTACCCATTCTCTCTTGTTGCTCCCTGAAAAAAGAAGTTAGTTCAACAAATAGTTCGTTCAGGTTACACTTCTCAAGATTAAGGGGGAACTGGCCTGATTCAATTTTGGAGATATCCAGAATATCATTGATTATTTCAAGCAGATCATTACAACGCAGGTTGATTATTCGGGAGTATTGTTCCAGTTTAGATTTATTGTTATAATTTTCTGTAAGTAAGGAAGAAAAGCCCATAATAGCGTTCATGGGTGTACGAATCTCATGACTCATATTTTGCAGAAATGCGGTTTTTAAGCGGTCGCTTTCTT
>CBDUPM010000701.1:0-1676 GCA_965369105.1 uncultured Bacteroidales bacterium
GAAAAAGGATAGCAGGAAAAGGTAAATATCAAAAAAAGCCTGTAAATTTCCTGGCTGAGGAAGCCGATATATATTTAATTGAAACTGTCTTTAAAAACTTCTGCTCCAGTAATTTAGCCATCCTGTTTACAACCGTCCTTCGTATTTCAAGATCGACAGGTAAACTAGGATCCTGGTGAGCAATATTGATCCTTGTTCCGATCACAAAATGAATTTCATCGCTCTTCCGGAATAATTCCACAATCTTATCAGCAGGTCCTTTTCCGGGTTCATAACTACTGCTGTAATCTTTAAGGATCCGGGTAACCTTTGTAAGCGTGAGAATCCCTTCGGTCACAAGGTCAATTCCTTCCATTTTTGAAATAGGCGGAAGGTCAGGATCATCAAAAGTAAGCGAATCCTCAATTTCCACTCCCAGCTCCCGTGCAATAATATCAGCTGTTGTGGCTCCGCTCAGAATCTTACGCCCTTTAAAGTTTCTCACAACATCAGCAAGTTTTTTATCATTTTCTTCTTCATAGGGAGGGCCGGTACACACCAGCAATTTCCTTGGTTCCCTGAAATAAACACAGCCACAACTGGTATCATCCCTGCTAAAAAACCCGTCCGCTTTATGAGCCGCATTGACAACTTTCTGAGATATCCGACGTGCAGAAATTCTGGGGTTATTATCAATTAACTGAATGCTATAATCCCTGACTTTTTCCATTCCCCAGCCAAAAGGAAACTTATCGCTTCCCAGTCCTGCCTGTTGAATCCCATCGGAGAAAAATAAAATTCTGTCCTCTTTCTGAGGGAAAAAACTACAGGTTTTAATTTCTTTACCCGCATTCCTTTCTGTATCCATAACAATACAGGTCCAGTTTGGATCAAATTCTTTGTTGCCTCTCAGGATTAAAGCTTGTGGGTTATCATATTCCAGAATACTCACTTCTCCTTCATGTGAAATATCAATAATGGTAAAGGTGGAATAACTCATCTTCCGCTCGGAACATACCGGAAGCGTATTCATGATGATTTCAGCAATTTTTTCAGGTTCCTTATGCTCGGAAGTAAAATTTAAAGCCATGGTAGCTGTTAGGGTGGCCAGTACATTTGCCTTTACCCCATGACCCATCCCGTCAGAAAGGACAACTATTGTCCGGTCTTCTGCCTCAAGTTTTTTACTTAAGAAGACATCTCCGCATATCCGTTCTTCTCCATAATTTTTTTGGGAGCAGTAAACATCAATATGCACATTTCCTTTCATTTCTTAGCCTTTTCTTTGTAGAAATCCAGTATGGTATGAAGCATTTTTTCGGTTTCACTGGCCCCTTCTCCAAGGAGAAATCCTATTTGTTGAACCATGGAAAGATTTTTGTCAATTACTTCTGTAATTCTTTTGATGACTTCTTCTTTTCGCACATCAGGAGAATACATGTCGCGAAATACCGCTCCTACAATTTTTCCTTTACGAATAATGAATACAGAGGCATTTAACAGTTTTTCATTGTAGCTGATATCCCGGTTATGAATATTTTCATTATTGGAGAGAACATAGGTAAACAGGTTATAAATATTATATGGCAGAAGGGTTTTTAAATCTGCTCCGGCCAGTCCGGGAATTATTTCATTTATTTCCCTTGCTTCTTCTCCAAGCATTTCAATAAAACTTTGATTTGCCTGTATAATCTTTA
>CBDUPM010000702.1:0-1674 GCA_965369105.1 uncultured Bacteroidales bacterium
CAGTATTATTTATGGTTCACGCTGCTGATAAATACAACCTGAAAAGGGACAGGAATGATATTCCTAATTCACATTTACTGAGTGAAGAGCAGCTGGAAAGTCTGGAATTAAATATTAACGTCGTAAAATACAGGAAAAAGGATGTAATTTTTCGTCAAAATACCCGAACATCTCATGTGATGTTTATTAAATCGGGCCTGGTGAAAATTTATAAAGAAGGAAGAAACGACCGTACTGTTATCCTGAAAGTAGCTAAGGATAATGATTTCATTGGATTAATGTCTGTTTTTGGAGATAATCTGCATCAATATTCTGCATCGGCAATCACGGATACCGAAATCTGTGATTTAGATTTTATGGTATTTAAATCAATTTTATTGGAAAATGCCAAGTATCAAATGCAATTACTTGGTAACCTTAGCCTTGACGGTTTGTTTATCTTCAACAGGTTATTGGGATTGTCCCATAAACAATTGCCAGGCAGAATTGCTGATGTAATTTTGTATTTCTCAGAGGAAATTTATAAAAGTGAAAAATTTCAGTTTCCCTTCACCAGGAAAGAACTTGCAGAGTTCGCCGGAACTACAAAAGAAAGTTTTATCAGAACCCTGACCGAGTTTAAAAATGATAAGATCATTGAAATTGAAGGTTCAGGTATTCATATTAAAAGTATGGATATTATTAAGACATTAAGTGAATTGGGATAGTTTTTTATCTTTGCTCACTAATTTGGAAAGGCAATTTTAATGAAAAAACTAAAAATCCTGATTGTTGATGATATCTTCACAAACCGTTTGCTGCTGGCAGAACTTATTAAAAGCCTGGGCCACGATTCTATTCAGGCGGAAAATGGTCAGGAAGCCATAGATTATCTTGAGCAGGAGGATTTTGACTTATTACTTCTGGACATTGAAATGCCTGTAATGAACGGTATTGAAACCTGTAAGTTTATCAGATCAGAAATGGCTGCTCCAAAAAACCTGGTTACAGTTGTTGCCCTAACAGCTCACAATCCAACATTGTTTTTCGAGGACTTCAGTGATGCAGGATTTGATGAATTGCTTACCAAACCTTATTCTTTGGATAAAATAATTGAACTGATCAATAACGTTGCCTGATGGCTAAAAAATTAGCTTAACTATCTGCTCCAGGTATTTTTGGTCAGTCTCATCAAAACTATCCAGTGTGCTGCTGTCCACATCCATAACCGCAATGATTTTACCCTCCTTGTTTTTCACAGGTACAGTAATTTCAGATTTTGATCTGGAATCGCAGGCTATATGACCCTGAAATTTCTCAACATCAGGTACAATTACACTTTGAGATTCATTCACCGCTGCCCAGCAAACACCCGTGTTTTTTGCCAAAACCTGGCAGGCAACCGGACCCTGGTAAGGTCCGACAATTAATTCTCCTTCTTTCAGGATATAAAATCCTGTCCAGAAAAAATATTCAAACTTATGATGCAATACGGCATTAATAGTAGCCATACGGGCGATTATTCCATTGTCCTTTTCAAGCAAGGCTTCCAGTTGCAGGAGAATCCTCTCATATCTTCCCTGTTTTTTATGCTTATCCATCTTAAAATTTTTCCTAAAAGTAATTTCTATCCTTTTAACTGCAAAATTTCGAAAGTGTTCTATAAAATCAATATTTTCGCCCGGTAAATTCAAA
>CBDUPM010000703.1:0-1669 GCA_965369105.1 uncultured Bacteroidales bacterium
GACCACGAGACTATCTATTCCCCCGGATCAATTTTATTAAACATCCTTCTCAACCGGATATTGCCCGGAAAGGATTTATGTTCATTTAGTGAAAGCCAGATAAATTTAGGTTTCCCAACAATATGATTCTCCGGGACGTATCCCCATATTCTTGCATCGGATGATTGGTGACGGTTATCTCCCATCATCCAGTAATAATCCATTTTGAAAGTATAGGTATCTGATAATTCACCATTAATATAAATATCATTACCCTCAACTTTCAAATCATTTCCTTCATATGCCTGGATTATCCTTTCATAAAAAGGAAGGCTTGAAGAATCAATTCTAACACTAACCCCGGCTTTAGGTATATAAATGGGTCCATAATTATCTATATTCCATTGATATTGTTCACTGTAAGGGAAGGTAAGCCAGTCGTAGCCTTCATTTATATATTTTTCAACTTTAACAATTTCTTTGATGTCCTTCAAAAGAGTTTGAGCCATCTCATCACTAAGATACATGGTATATCTTGGGTTATTTTGAATTCCAAGCCAGGATTTAGGAATATCATATTCTTCCAGAGCCCTTGGATTTAACGGATTTCCATTGGTAATAACTATATACCTGTGCTGTATCCCTTTGTAAGCAGGTTGAGCTTTCCCATTCACATAAATTTGTCCCCTGATTATCTCAAGGCTGTCACCCGGGACAGCTACGCATCTTTTAATATAATTATCCCTTCGGTCTATAGGTCTGAACACCATTTCGTTTTCAGCTTTTATTTTCTTCCTGGCTGCATTTTTATAGGCTTCATAGGATTGAGTCATACCGGTGGATAAATCTCTTTTATACGCAGGATAAGCCAACTGACGGATGAGGCTGTAATAACTTTGAGCAGAATATCTGACAGCAACCGTATCGCCTGCTGGAAAGTTGAAAACGACAATATCGTCTCTTTCTACCTGATTGAATCCTTTAAGCCGCTTATAATCCAGCTGAATAAGTTTGCTGTATGATTCCACGCCCAGCATTCTGTTTTGTGCAAATGGGAAGGCTATTGGGGTTATGGGTACACGGGGTCCGTATGCTACCTTGGAAACATATAAATGATCTCCCACCATCATGGTGCTTTCCATAGAAGGGGTTGGGATTTTATAATTCTGAAAGATATAAATGTTGATCAGTGTAACGGCAATGACAGCAAAAATCAATGCATCCAGCCATTCTATTATGGCGGAGTTTTTTCCTTCCCGTTTTTTCCAGAAGGACCAGTTTACTTTTTTCGAAATATAGATGTCAAAAATGACCGGAAGACCCAATAAAAACCAATAATTACCCAACCAGATAATAAAGAGGATATATAATACGGATACTGAAGCAAAACGAAATTTATTATTGCAATAACTTTTTCAATCCTATTATCAATTGGGGTATTCTATTCATGTAGTAGAGAAGTTAATAATCCGCTCACCATTGAACCGCCTCAATACGAAAAAAAATTATTTGGATTTGTTAAAGACAGCGTGCTGAATAGAAGTATTGCTGGTGCGGAACTTACATCTTTTCCTGATGAGAAAACTGTTTTTACTGATAGTTCCGGCTACTTTGAATTTAATGATTTGAATGAAGATGAATATGTAATTGTGATCGATCGACAATATTTTCGCCAAGACTCAATTACTGT
>CBDUPM010000704.1:0-1666 GCA_965369105.1 uncultured Bacteroidales bacterium
AGGTTTGTAAGGCTTAAGAGCAGTATTGTTAATGGTATCAATGGATAATGCATTCTCCTCCTCTTCAAATTCTGATAATGCATTATAAAAATTTCTTATTTCCTCATCCTGAGATAGTTGACTATAGAAACTTCTTAACTCGGTTGATAAACCACCGGAAACAGTTAACTGAGATTTAAAAGGGTTAAGCTTTTCATTTAAACCCACATCCCAGTGGATTATTTGTCTTAAAAAATTACTATTAGAATTCATTCCCGGCAGGATAATCTTACTAACAGAGACCGAATCAGCCATTAATACTTCAAATTTAAAATCCATGAATTTTTGCTGCTTGCCAGGTTTTCTTCCAAATTTGGGTTTTACAATAATTGCCTCGGTGTTATATAATGAGGTTGGTAATTCATTTATTTGATACTGATAGCTTTCTTCATGCGGATACAAAAGGTTAAATGCGCCCTGGTCATCTTCATACAAAAAAAAGATATGGTCAAATTCTCCTTTTCGAATATAGAATGGATCAATAACACCGGCTCTTTTACTTCGTGCAAAAACAGCCCAATAATCAATCTCAAGATCTTCCAATAATTGTCTGTATAATCTTCGGATACTTACCGGATCAAAACGTTTTTCCTTTATAAAATAACCACTGGGTTTAAACATCTCTCCGTTCCTTTCAGGCATCATTTGTGTGTTTTCAATTATATCAGAATGAAGAAGGATAAAATTTTCATACTTATTACCCTCATTCTTTTTACCTATTAAATTGGTTTTCCACTTTTTATAGGTCATTGAAGCCTCAAGGTCGGAAAACCATGGCTGAGTGTAATAATTAAATTCCTCATTATAAACGTCCAACCAGGATCTTAATCTCTTTCCTTGTTTTTCAATTGAATAATAAGCGTAGGGTAATTCACAAGCCATACAGGAATACTGATTCATATCATATCCCCTTACCCTTTCCATTTTGAACACACAATTCACCTGAGAGTTACTCGAAAGATCCCTGGGCTCAGGAAAATCATTGTAGGTCTTAAATACGATTAACAGACCCGGAGAGGCCGTAACGGTGTACTCAGATCTGTAATTTGGAATTGATCTGTACATATCCACAAAATCGCCCAGTTCAAAATAATTCAACACATCGGTGTATGAATATGAAAATTCAACTGTATCTCCTGGTTCCACACCAGGGATGGGAAAGTTTACATTCCCTGATTCTTTATCCGAGAGATAGTCAAAAACCAAAGCTGAATCCAGTTCAACGACTGTACCATCTGATTTTAAAGTCTTGATTTGCATTGATTGTAATTTGTCAGCCCTATATTTTGAAAGATATAAGAAACTGTGTTTTTCAACTCCGGCCCGGTTATTTACAACCATTTTACTTTCAATAGTAACCCTTCTCAGGTAGAAATCGACTGCTTTGGAATAACTGACATTGGCCGAGGAATACAAAAAGTATGCGTCTGAGGAATTACAATATTCCGTAAATTTTAAATCTACGATACTATCATTTGCAAAGCTTCCCACATAAATGCTTAACAAACTTAGGAGAAGGATGCCATTTCTATCTTTCAATATTAAGTATAAGAGGTTCATTAATTACTTCTATAAATTTTTGTAAAATCTCATTGCCGAATTTCCTGCATTCATGAATTTTTTGGGC
>CBDUPM010000705.1:0-1661 GCA_965369105.1 uncultured Bacteroidales bacterium
AGAAAATATTGATAATAAATTACAACCTCAAATTGGAGCAGGTATTTATTTTAAAATACACTGGCAATAGCTATTATACCGGCTGTACAGGCGATCTTGATGAAAGGATTGAAAGACATAAAAAGGGCTTGGATCGTTATACCAAAAGCAGACTTCCTTTCATACTTACCACCTACATTTCATTTACTGATAAATCCAAAGCTTATCCATTTGAAAAATACTTAAAGTCGGGTTCGGGAATTGCTTTTGGGAATAGGAGGTTGGTGTGAGTGAATTGGCTTAGGAGTTTGAGAATTCCGCAAGAGTAAAAAGAATAAAATAAAGCTTTCTTTGATTCCTATGGCATTCATCACCCAATATCAGCCGCCACATCAAACTCCCCTCCCCCATCAAAATATCGTACCGGAGTTTTAAATATGTTTTTCCAGTTCCAGTCGAGGAATTCCTTGTCGGGGATTTCGGAAGGGTTTAGTGGAAGGTTTATCTTTTTTCCCTGATACCTTAGGAGAACTTCTTCAAGCTGCTTTCCATTATGGATCCTTGCAGAAGCTGCCAGTATATGATCTTTGCTAATAGCAAATGCTCCCCTGTCGTATAGTTTATGATGAAGAGAGCACAGGGCAATTCCATTGGGCACAATATCGGGACCACCGGCATGATGCCATTTTATATGTGCGGCTTCCAGGGCTACCAGGCTGTCTCCTAATCTGGCTCCGAGTCCACAAACGGCGCATTTATAGCCATAGGCCATCAAAATCTTTTCCCGAAATGAACTATCTCTTTGAATGGTTCTTCGGATACTTAATTCCGACTCCCTGAATCCTATGGCCTCTGTTATATCCTGATGAATGGTTTCAGGAAAATTATTGTCAAGTATGGAATACATAAGCTCCGGAATATGCTTCTTTTCCCTGAGCAGGATGTCCCGGGCTTCAGCTGAAAAATTTCCAGTTGCAGTCAGGCTTTTTAAGCTCGTGCCTGAATAATCTTTTTTTGAATCGATTATGCTATCTGTCCGTACTTCCCAAAACCCATCATTAACCAATCTGACGAAGGGATATTCAGGCCTGTAATTTCTTGAAACCGGTCCGAATTGCTCCAGGAGTTCTTTCATCTGAGATTCAATTTCTTCATACCTCCATTCCGTTTTTGCTTTGGAATAGAATTCGGATAAAGTCAAAAGCAATAATAATGGTTTGTGCGGGGCTGAGTTTCCGTCTTTTGAGAACATCCGGATGGAGAGAATGGAAGTTTGTAGTTCGAGGAAATTCATTTAGGTTAAATTATTGGAGTTATGGTAAAAAAAATAAATACAATTTACCAATAATATCTTAATAATTAGGGTTCTGTTATTATCCTTCCAAATGAATGATCAGGTATGTTTAAATCCGGTAATCAGAAAAGTAATATTCCACTATTATTTTAAAGGAAAATTACTAATTTTAGTATTCCTGAAACTGACGATTTTAATTGAAAATAAATGGCCGACGTTCATGATAGAAAGACTCGGAGCTATAATATGTCTCGAATTAAAAGCAGGGATTCTCGAGCTGAATTAATAGTAAGAAGTTTTTTATTTAAAAATGGGCTTAGATTTCGGAAAAATTATTCGAAAATAATAGGTACACCAGATATTGTTTTACCAAAATATAAAACAATTG
>CBDUPM010000706.1:0-1660 GCA_965369105.1 uncultured Bacteroidales bacterium
CATCCGGGTTAACCGGATTTTTAACCAATACCGGGATATCCACTCCACGAAGGGAATCAGCTATATCCTGCACGGCAAAGGGATTTGCAGAAGTCCTGGCTCCAATCCAAAGGATATCGACCCCGTTTTTCAGGGCTTCATACACATGCTTTACATTGGCCACCTCGGTCGAGGTTAACATTCCTGTTTCCTCTTTTACCTTCTTCAGCCATTTCAGTCCTTCGCTTCCAACCCCTTCAAAGGCATTGGGCCTGGTTCTGGGTTTCCAGATACCGGCTCTGAATATTTTAACCCCAACATTTTTTAGTTCATGAGCGGTTGCCAGCACCTGCTCTTCCGATTCAGCAGAACAGGGTCCTGCTATTATGATGGGTCTTGAAATACATTCACCACACCACGAAAAATTTTCCAGTTTCAGATCTATTCCCATTATTTTTCAATTATAGATTTACCTTTTTTATATATTCCCAGTAAGCCCAGTTCACTTGTAAAGGGTTTTATGGCTTCCATTGCTTTTTCAAACCAGTTGTGATCATCAAACATGATGTCCACATAAAACTGGTATTCCCAGTCTTTGCCCATAATGGGCATACTCTGTATTTTGGTCAGGTTCTGATCATAATAAGAAAGTATGGACAAAACCTTGGTTAAAGAACCCGATTTATGCGCAACTGCAAAATGAATGGAAGCTTTGTTAAATTCGGGTTCAACTTTTATACCTCCGTTTACATCCTTTAAAATCAGAAAACGGGTGTAATTCATTTTATTCGTTTCAATACTATCGGCCAGGATTTCCAGCTGGTATTTATTTGCAGCCAAGTCACTGGCAATGGCTCCTATTCCATTCAGCTGCTCATCATAGATTTTTTTTGCACTAAGCGCGGTATCTTCACTTTCAATTAGCTTGATTCCGGGATACTGATCAAAAAATATCTGGCATTGGAGTATGGCCATGGGATGAGAATACACTTCTGTTAAATCTTCAATTTTCTGACCCGGCAAGGCAACAAGGTTTTGTCTTATCCTAAGGTATACCTCACCAATAATCCTCATTTTGGATTCTTTCAGAAGACTATAGTTTGGAAGAATACTTCCGGCCAGGCTGTTTTCAATGGCCATAATCCCAAAATCAACCTTTTGATCTTTTAAAGCATTTAATAAATCCTTAAAAGTATTCCTGGGCAGGATTTCTATATGATCATGATTAAAATAGTGCATGGCAGCAATTTCATGAAATGCACCATATCCGCCCTGGATGGCTATACGCTTTATTTGTTGATCACTATCTTCCATTTTTGCATATTAAAAAAGGCCCCGAAATCTAATCCGGGACCTTTGATTTTATTTATTAAAAATCATACTCTTCCCGGTTCCTATTTTCCAAAAAAATAGAAGTAAAAGTAAAACCAGTAGTTGAGATGATATTTTAACATGAAGTCGTTTTATATTTCATGCAAATTAAATCACTTTGCTTAACAATTGCAAGTGTTTTGCTGTTTTTTATTGAAAATGGTAAGAAATGGTAATGGGTGACAAGGGCTGGGCGCTTGGGGCTATCAGTCAAACCTACAACCCGCAACAAGTAACCAGCACACATTAACCCCTTCATCCCGGCCTTCTCCGGGGGAGAAGGAGTTGCTGTAACTAAGTTTGGAGCTAT
>CBDUPM010000707.1:0-1652 GCA_965369105.1 uncultured Bacteroidales bacterium
TCCCGTGTTATATCAATCTTATCTTTCGGAACCGGATTATATATCTCATTTACCCCATTATAAATGGTCGATATTTTTTCTTTTGCAATAGAATAACTTTCAGAAATATCCTGTTTGGAATACTCTGACACCGTTCCGATTTTAACGGCTTTTCTGGCAAAGCGTGGGAAAAAATAATTATAATATTTCCGGTTTATTAGGGGCAGGTCAGCAGGGCGATGCAGGAAATTAATATCATGAATTACGGATATGCTGGGAGTTCGTCCACGGGTAGGTATAAAACCATCAGGAGAAACAAAAAGATCTGCTTTCCATTTTTTAAGTTTATAAGGAAGGGACCAGTTTAGCCAGATATACCAAAGGACAGGATGACGGGTAACGGGTTTGACAACTTTTGCAGATATGTTTTCTGAAAAAATAAATTCCCTGGAATACTTCCTGTCAAAAATAAAAATAAACTCATGCTCAGGATGGTTCCTGCTTATTCTTTTCATGGTTTCATAACAAAACCACCCCATGCCATCCAACCGGCCCGGAATCAGGAGTCTTGTATTTACTGCAATCTTCATAAGCTAAATATGGATAAAGATAATTGAATAAGAAAATAAAATATTCCCCGGAGGAAATAAATCTCCTTTTTCATAAAAAAAGAAAATTATCATTTAGGAATTATTTTGATAGAATTAGTCGTTCTGAATGAAAAGCTTTTAAATTTGTCATCAAAACCAGAGTTTTGAAAAGAAAATTCCTTACAAATCTTGTCCTGATTTTCATTCTGAATCTTTTTGTGAAAACTTTTTGGATGTTCGGAATTGACCGGACCGTTCAGAATATTGTTGGAGCGGAGGAATACGGGTTATATTTTTCTTTGTTAAGCCTGTCCATTCTCTTAAATATACTTTTAGATGCCGGTATCACCAATTTCAATAACCGAAGTATAGCCCAGGATCAGAATCTGTTGAGAGAGAATTTTTCGAAAATAGTACCGTTGAAATTCTTTTTGTCGATAGTTTACAGCCTTATTGTTCTGGGAACAGGTCTCATACTGGGTTATTCCAGCCGGCAATTCAGCATTCTTTGGGTCCTGATAATCAACCAGTTTTTACTTTCCTTCATTCTTTATCTCCGATCCAATATCAGCGGGATGCATCTTTTCACTACAGATAGTTTCCTTTCTATTCTCGATCGCTTTTTTGTAATCATTATTTGTGGGATTTTATTATGGACCGATCTCTCCGGTACTATGTTTAAAATTGAATGGTTTGTTTATGCTCAAAGCTTTGCATACTTATTATCTGCAATAATTATATTATTCATAGTACTTTCCAAAACAGGGAAAATAAAACTGAAATTTCCTTTTCGGAACGGAATAAGCATTTTGAAACAAAGTTATCCCTTCGCAATTTTAATTCTTTTAATGTCTTTTTTTAATCGCTTTGATTCGGTTTTTTTAGAAAGAATGCTGGAAAATGGTAAAACGGAATCCGGAATTTATGCCCAGAGTTTCAGAATTCTGGATGCGGCAAATATGTTTGCCGTTTTAATTGCAGGGATGCTTTTGCCTATTTTTTCGCGGATGATAAAATTTAAGGAAAATATCGGCGAAATGACAAAACTTTCATTTTCCATCGTTATTGTTCCTGCCATTAGCC
>CBDUPM010000708.1:0-1651 GCA_965369105.1 uncultured Bacteroidales bacterium
CGAGTTTGAATTCCATTTTATCCAGGCTCAATATCTCTTCGGAAAAACCATCCCTGATTGCTATCAAATCTGCTTCATCCTTTATAGTGTGTTTTTGAAAAAGATGGTTTAATAAATTCAATCGGTCTTCAAGTTCATTAATGCGTCCCGGGTCATGTTCTGATTTTTCTGCAAGAATCTCAGCTTCCATGGAAATATCCTTTAATTCGATAAGAAGACTGTTCAATCTTTCTGCCAAATCATTAGCCGGTTTGTAAAAGCCTGATATTTTATGCAATCCGAATAAGGCATCTTTCAGCATTAATTGAGCATTTGTCTCATCTCCATCAATCTGTTTCCAGGCAGAAAATAAATTTGATTTTATCTCTTCTGCATGTTGAAGTAACTCCAGTTCAGCCTCAGCTTCAGCGTATTCCCCTTCCCTTAAATTTGCCTTTTCCAATTCTTCAAACTGAAATTTCACATAATCTAACCGGGCCAGACTATTTTTCCTTTCGTTTTCCAACACATGGAGTTCTTTGGTGAGTTCTTTAAATTTCAGGAATTCAGATTTGAAAGAATTTCTTTTATCGAGTAATCCGCCAAATGCATCCACTACATCCGTTTGATACTTTTGTTGAGAAAGCTCCAAATTTTCATGTTGGGAATGAATATCAACAAGAAAAGATCCCAGTTCTTTTAGCACCGGAAGGTTTACCGGACTGTCATTTACAAATGCCCTGGATTTTCCGTTTACCGTAATTTCCCGGCGAATGATCAGATCTTTTTCAATATCCAGATCCCTGGCTTCCATAAAGTCCTTTACCATTTTTGAAACCGAAGAAAACTCACCTTCAACAATGCATTTCCTGCTTTTGTCCTGCAGAACATTTGCATCGGCCCTTTGACCAAGGATCAGGGAAAGGGCTCCAAGAAGAATGGATTTTCCGGCCCCGGTTTCCCCGGTTAAAGTCGTAAATCCTTTATCAAAACGGATATCAATATCCCTGATTATTGCATAGTTCTGAATTTTTAAACTGCTTAACATAAACCGGTTCTGCGTTTAATTTTGGGAATCAAGGATAGCCTGGTATTTTTTGGTATTCATCTGGTTTACCTCAGTCAGAATTTCGTGAGCCCTGGCCCTTTCTTCCTGGAAAGATTCAGAAAAAACATTCACAAATTCATCAGCTTTGGAATCAAATATCATTAACATAGGAGTCATAAAAGGATCGGGTTTTTGCCTGTATACTTTTTGAAGCAATTCCAGTGCAGATGCAATTTCCGACCTTCCTTCCACTACTTTGGAGTCCATCATATCCAGGCCTTGCCGGTGATACCTGTAAATAAATTCCCTGCACGGACTGTATTCCTCATCAATAAAATCTTTCACAATCCAGTAACGGTTTTTATGGCTTGAATTATCAAATGGTTTCCAGCCTGTCCTGGGGGCATTTTGCGCATTATCCACAATTTTTTCAGCGGTTTCCCAGAAAGGGGTTCCTCCCTCAAAGGAAAAGGAATCATAATCCATTGCCAGTATTACATAGGCATAATAAGCCAGAAGGGAGGTTAGCTCAGAAATATAAGTATTGACATCAAATTCAAGGGGTTCAAACTCAATGTAATTAAAGTGAATATCATTATCCAGATAATTCAGCAGGGTCGTATT
>CBDUPM010000709.1:0-1645 GCA_965369105.1 uncultured Bacteroidales bacterium
TATCAATGGATTTTAATTTTTCCGAATCCATCATCACCGATTCCGGTATGCCATATCCGAGCCTGTTGAGTCCTTCAGAAACAATTCCTTTTGAAACGGGGAAAAAGGAACCGGCAGAGACCGGAATTTTTCCATTGATTTTTTGGGCACCAAATAGTGCTTGTGCCACAATTCTTTTCACCTCATCCCGGTCTTCGTAGCCCAGTATAATGGAATGATACTTATCCATATCGCCCAGTAAATGAAGCGCATAAGGGTTTCCAAATAAGCATAAAACAAGATTTCCCTGGTAGTCCAGTTCACTTAAAAATTCAGTTAGCTGAGGGTAAATTCCATAATTTCTACCCGGCCACTGCGAGGTTTTATGAATACTAATAATAAGCGTATTATACTTACTGACAAGACTGTAAAGACTATCTTTCAGGAGAGAAAGCCCTTCCCTTGAAACATAAAAATCGTCGACCTTTTTATACAGCTTTAAGGTGGTTCCAAAATCATCCTTTAAACCATCTCCGATGCTCAGGGATGCAATTTTAAAATTTTCTATGTTTCTTAAAGGCACAAGCTCAGAATCATTTTTAAGCAGGGTAATCGCATTAGCGATAAATTTTTCCTTTTCCACCCGGTAAAAAGGATCATTCAGGTCTTCATACAAGGAATCAATTTTCACCTCCTTATATTCATTTAATCCTAACCAGTATTTTGCCTGCAGAATCTTCCGGCATCTTTCATTCAAAACTTCCTCCTCCACCCTGCCTCTTTTTATCTCTCTTTTGATCATTGATATAGCCCTGGGGGCATCTTCAGGCATCAGTAAAATATGATTGCCCGCCCGAAAGGCCATGACTTCTGCTTCGCCGGGCTTAAAATGGTCGGTTACTCCCTGCATGCTCATGGCATCGGTAAATATCAAACCTTTAAAACCCAGATTCTGGATCAGTTCTTCCCGGATAATTTTTTCTGATAAAGAGGAAGGCAAATTTTGAGTTGAATCCAGGGCAGGTACATTTAAATGTGCTGACATAACTCCCTGGATTCCTCTTTTAATGCCATATTTAAAGGGAAACAATTCAAGCGAATCTAAAAGCTTTCTGCTATGCTTTATAACCGGAAGAGAATAGTGAGAATCGGTATCCGTGTCGCCATGACCCGGAAAATGTTTATAAGTAGCAATGATTCCTGCATCTTCCAGCCCTCTGGCATACAACAGCGATTTATTGGCAACATTGAAAATATCTTCTCCAAAGGACCTGGAATTAATAACCGGATTTGCAGGATTATTATTCACATCCGCAACCGGTGCAAAATTTACATGAGCTCCAATCCTTTTAAGCTGCATCCCTATGTCGTAGCCCATTTGATAAACCAGGGCATCATCCTGTATGGCTCCCATCATCATCTCTCTGGGATATTCTATTGTACTGTCCAGCCTCATAGACAATCCCCATTCCGCGTCCATTCCTATCATCAGGGGTGTTTGAGAAACAGATTGATAATAGTTGGTCATCTGGGCCTGCCTAACCGGATGCCCTTTCATGAAAATTATCCCCCCGATTTTATATTTCTCAATGAGGGTAGAAATATCTTCCTGGTGCCGGGCGCCCATATTTGAATAGGAAGCTACCATCATCATCTGAGCGATTTT
>CBDUPM010000710.1:0-1643 GCA_965369105.1 uncultured Bacteroidales bacterium
ATCTTTTCATGGTACGCAACTGAAACGTCATTCTGTTCATCCTAAAAGCACTTTAAAGGATAATTTAATTTTTCCGAGAAACCCTGAATATCTGCAAAACCAGGACTTCAATGGCAACCAAAAGATCACAATAAATGAAAGCCGCATTCATAATTTTTTCCGGATTCTTATTGATCTTTTCTTTCAATTTATCTTCACAGAGATATACTATTAGCGGTTATGTAACTGACAGCCAAAGTAATGAGCAATTGATAGGGGTAAATGTGTATGAATCCAAGAGCTTGTCCGGCACCATTTCCAATCCCTATGGTTTTTTCAGCTTATCTCTTCCCGAAGGAGAATATAACTTAATTTTCTCTCATGTAGGGTATGAAAAAAAACAGCTCTCAGTCATTCTTACTGAAAACAAAAGTCTGAATATTAACCTCTCCATCGTTTCACAGGAAATCGAAGGAGTAACCATAATCGGAGGAAAGTTTGATCCGCTTGAAAGCACTCAAATGAGTGTAACTGATATTCCTGTTGAAAAACTGCTCAAGGTTCCGGTATTATTAGGGGAAGCCGATGTAATGAAAGTTATTCAGCTGTTACCGGGGGTGCAGTCGGGAACCGAGGGTACTTCCGGAATTTATGTAAGGGGCGGAGGTCCTGACCAAAATTTATTTCTCCTCGATGGTGTGCCCGTTTATAATGCCAATCATTTATTCGGTTTTTTTTCTGTTTTTAATCCTGATGCCATAAAATCTGTGACCCTTTATAAAGGCAGCTTTCCTGCCCGCTATGGCGAAAGACTGAGTTCTGTAATTGATATCCGGATGAAGGAAGGCAACAATAAAGAGTTTCACGGGAATTTCAATATCGGTCTTATTGCTTCAAAGTTTTCCCTGGAAGGCCCGATAATAAAGGATAAAACTTCATTTTTTATTACGGGTAGAAGAACCTATGCCGATATCCTGGCAAAGCCATTTATTGCTGCGGCAAATAATCAATTCAGTGAAAGCAAAACGACCGGTGGATATTATTTTTATGACCTGAATGCAAAAATAAATCATATTTTTTCAGAAAAAAGCAGGCTTTACCTAAGTTCGTATATCGGCCAGGACAAAGCCTATGGGAAAGATAAATATACCTACGATTATTACTCCGATGATGGAATGGGTACTTCTGAATATGAATCGAATGACATTTTCTCATTAGGATGGGGAAATATTATTTCCGCACTTAGATGGAATTACCTTATTTCACCCAAATTATTCAGCAATACTACCTTAACTTACAGTAAATATAATTTTGAGACCCGTTTCGAAAGTGAAACGAAAAATCTGACCGAAAAAACCAGTAATCTTGACTTTTTCAGGTATTTCTCCGGAATTGAAGATTTTGCAGCTAAAATTGATTTTGATTATTATCCCACCCCAAAACACCGGGTGAAATTTGGAGCAAGTTATACCCTTCACAATTTTGAACCCGGGGTGAATCGCTTTAAAATAGCTGATGAATACGAAAATAATATCGATACAACTTTTGGCGCAGCTAGAATATCCGGAAATGAAATTGTAGGTTTTATTGAAGATGACTATGAAATTACCAACCGGCTTAAGATAAATGCTGGATTAAGATTATCCTCTTTCATGGTCCAGGAT
>CBDUPM010000711.1:0-1635 GCA_965369105.1 uncultured Bacteroidales bacterium
TTTTTCTCAATCCCTTATGTCGGTAATTGTCATTCATAAATTTAATTTCTACAAATTTAGCTTTATCAACATAAATAGTTGAAAAGTAGAAAAACTATTTATCCTCATGTATTAACAATTGCTTTAAGTTTGTATTAAACTGAAAACCGATTTATGCTAAGAGTCGCACTGCAAGGGAGTATTACCGAGGCTTCTAAACAAACGCAAACCATAAGAGAGAATCAGAATTGCCTGGTTTCCGGTGTTTGTCTGGACCAAAAGGAGGAAAATTTTATACTCTCCGGGGAAACAGATCATTTGTTCCAGATCTTCCATTCGGTAGAAAGTGTTCTGGAAATTAGCGATGCGGTTATCTTTTTAGATCACAATGCGAATTCCATTCCATTTGTGAAAAAATGTTTAAAAGAGTCCAGACATGTATTTATCAAGTCATCCGGTTTTCTGAGACCCGAAGTACTTGCAGAGTATTCCATGCTCGCAGAGGAAGCGGGTGTTATATTTTACCTGTTTCACAGGCCACCCATTGGTGAATTGGAAGAATTGATTTTGAAAGAGAATTCGGCCCCGGAGTTTATGGACATTTACAGGTATGTTGACTATAATAACGGAAATCCGGGTGAAATAATTGGGGGATTATTCCAGGAATTATTGTTTCTGCACAGGATTAATCCATTTTCAATAAAAAAACTGAAACATACCACTGTTCCCTATAGTTCAGAAAAACCATTTATCATCAATTTACGGATAGAATTCTCCAATGGTACATCCGCAAATTTGACCCTTAATACTTTTACCGGACTTGAATCAAGATTTTCGGAATTATACTTTACCAATTCCATGATCCAGGTAAATACCCTGGAACAGAAAATTCAGCATCGTCACTGGCAGTCTGGAGAGTTAATTAAATACAGGCATACATCCGGACTAAAAAATGAAAAAGATCCGACGGAAGATATACGGGAATTTCTCAGCCAGATATCTAAATTTTCCGTCCCGGTAAATAATTATAAATATGGCCAAAGTATTTATAATACCTTTTGGGATTTATTAAAAGAAATCAATCCGGTTGCTTCTATGAATTAGTTTGTCCTGCATTTTCGATTAAAACTTTAGTTTTTTATTACTTTTGCGCAATAAAAATTAGCTTTTAGCGTTATTTATTATTGATCTGATCCAAACCTACATGAACACCAGGCTACAGACCATAAAATATCTTGTATTTGATATTTTTGCAGCTGCATTGAGTTATACATTGTTCTATATTTTCCGTAAGGAATATATTGAACCCCTCAAGTTTGGTTATGATATCCCATGGAATTTCAATGAAAGATATTTTTTAGCTTTATTAATAATACCGGGATTCTGGATTATTCTCTACTATCTTACCGGCTATTATAAAGATATTTTCAGAAAATCCAGGTTAAACGATATCATTCAAACCTTTCTTCAATCGGTATTGGGTGTCACGGTACTTTTCTTTCTCCTGTTGCTCGACGATGAAATTAGCTCCCATAAGAATTATTATCAGTTATACTTTGTTTTGTTGGGATTGCATTTCTCCATCACACTTTTTTTCAGGATAATAATTACATCCATCACCACTATAAAAATTCAGAAGAATATCTGGGGTTTTAA
>CBDUPM010000712.1:0-1627 GCA_965369105.1 uncultured Bacteroidales bacterium
TGGCTTATAAGCGTGATGAAACGCCAACCAGTCCCCTCCTTTTTTGGGAACCTGGAAATTACGAACATCCTCAAATTTTTCTGTTTTTCCACTTTTCAGGTTGTAAATTAACAGGGAGTCGGCTGGATACTCATCCTTTTTCTTTTTAGCCTTTTTTGCCTGACGGGTAAGATCATAGGGAGCTTTAATTTTCGAAACCAGGTAGCTGGAATTGTTTGTTATAACGGCACCATAGCTTCTTGGAAAGGTATGGTATAGTTGATCCTTTAGATTGTAGAGCTCCAGTCTTCCATCCCCTTGTTGTGGATTAATCTCATAATAAACAAATTCCCCATTGTTGGAAATCATTGGGGATTTAATTTCATTCCATATTTCATAAACGCTATGATCCATGGCTTTCTTTTCCTGGGCATCGGCAATATTTAGGATACAGAGAAAAGGAATAAATAACAGGACATTTTTCATAAACCAGATTTTCATTTGAATAAGGATTTAAAGATAAAGGTTTAGAATAAAATAATTCAAAGATTTCTGTTCTTTTAAAGGCTCCTTCACCGGAAAGTCAGATTTACGTTCCGTACAACTTGACAATTGAAAACAAATGTGATACTTTTATGGATACTAAATTTCTAATGATATGGGAAAAACAGGCATAACTGAAAATCAGGAAACCAAAAAAAAGAAGCTCAATAAAAAGTATTACGAACAGGAGCTAATAAATTTGCAGGTTGAACTGGTTAAACTGCAGGAGTGGATTAAATCAAAGGGCTTAAAAGTTGTGGTTGTTTTTGAAGGACGCGATGCTGCCGGAAAAGGTGGGGTAATTAAAAGGATTACACAAAGCTTAAATCCCCGTGTTTGCAGGGTGGTCGCACTGGGCGTTCCTACCGAAAGAGAAAAAACACAATGGTATTTTCAAAGATATGTGCCTCATCTTCCTGCTGCCGGGGAAATGGTTCTGTTTGACCGCTCCTGGTATAACCGTGCAGGAGTGGAAAAAGTAATGGGTTTCTGCACAGATGAAGATTACTGGGAATTCCTGAGATCCTGTCCAAACTTCGAAATGATGTTAATCCGTTCCGGGATTATCCTTATAAAATATTGGTTCTCAGTCAGTGATGAGGAACAGGAAAAAAGGTTTCAGGGAAGGATCAATGATCCGACTAAAAGATGGAAAATAAGTCCGATGGATATTGAATCTATGGACCGGTGGGATGAATACTCCAAAGCCAAAGATGAAATGTTTACCTATACCGACACCAAACATTCCCCCTGGTGGGTTGTGGAAGCAGATGATAAAAGACGGGCACGCCTGAATACCATCAGTCATCTTTTATCTCAAATTCCTTATGAGGATATCCATTCGAAGGAAATTAAGCTTCCTGAAAGAGACCATAAAAGTAATTATGTTAGGCCCCCGATCACTGAACAGACATTTATTCCGGAAATTTATTAAAACAGGTGTTTTTATATTTTCAGGATTTTCTTTGCCTGCCTGTTTTCATCGTCTTCCACAATAATAAGGTAGACCCCCTGATTCAGAAAACCAAGATCCAGGGTCATATGGCGGCAGGCATCAAAAGTTTTATCAAATAATATATTACCTTCCATGGTACTTACTCTGATC
>CBDUPM010000713.1:0-1626 GCA_965369105.1 uncultured Bacteroidales bacterium
ATTTGGGTAAAAAGTTTTTTCACAGTTTTAGATGCCAAAAATCAATAATCGTTTCATTTCCCCTCTTGTTTTATATATCATTCATGTTAAAAAATGAAATATTTGCGATCCGGATATTTTGAAAAGTGATATAAGCCTATTTATTCTTGTGAAGGATCATCATCCGGGCTTATGATAAAATCCAGGCAAAAATGACATTAAAAGACATATTAAATATAAAGTTAATTATTACAAGAAAAGAACAAAGGGTTTTTATTGTAAAGTATTCTTTTCTGTATAAAGTATAAAAGATAATCTTTTAATACAGACCGGAAAGAGATATGTTTTAGACCCTCAAATGAATGTTCATAAAACTACAAATGAAAAGATTAAACAATATCACTTTAGGTTTTTGAATCTGCAGATCCAGTTTTTACTAAATTATTAATAAAAAAATACCTGAAATGATCTGTCAGGTTTCCACAGAAAAGTAATTTCTATTTCTTCTTAAGGATCTTAAGTGCAGCCAGTTTACCGGTAAGAATACACATCGGTACACCGGCCGGACTATAGGCCCATTGGCCGGCCTGGTAGATATTGGGAACAGGTGTAAAAACCGAACGATCCGAGATCTGAATTTTATTCACCACGGGTACCTGTTTTTGAAAAGTCCAGCCGGTAATTCCTCCTTCGGAACTACCAATCCTGCTTTCAATACTTAGGGGTGAAAATGAAAAATGGTGAATAATTTTGTTCTTTATAAATGGATAGACTGATTCTGAAATCACGTGTATAACGCGGCTCTCCATTTCTTTAATGAATTCATCCAGCCATCCTGCATCTTTAATCATAGTAAATAAATCATATTCAGCCAGGAAGCTGATTATCAAACCTGTTTTTCCTTCCGGAACCAGATCCGGGTCCTTGAGACCTGGAATGGATATTTCGTAGGTATTTAAGCGGGTAAATTTGTCCAGCCAGTTCAATACCTCTTTCCTGCTGAGCTTTTCCTTTTTTTCAAGGAGTGTATCCATTTCTTCCCAACGAGTTTTTCCCAGTCCAAATTTTGAAGGGGTATAGAAAAAATGGCCGTTGGCAATTTCCCTGAAACTTTCCAGGGGCTCATCAACTTCAACAAATACGGCAAAAATGGAGTCCCCACCCCTGCTTTCAAGCATTTTATTCTTTTCTTTCCCAAAATGGAATGTTATTTTTTCAGGAAGCCCTTTTGTTTTTGTTTTCCTGTAAAAGGTCTTGAGATCAGCAGCCCAGATTAGACTTTCATAGGTATAAGAGATATTATTCTGATCCTTAACAAAATTTTCAGCTGCCCCTACTTCCACAATTTGTGTTTCCAACTTTATTTCCCCGCCGAATTCCAAAATTTTATGGTACATAAGGCTGGATAAGGTTCCAACACCTCCCCTGGGATAAAAATAATCGAGATACAGGGAAAAATAACTTAAAGCGAAAAAAGTGGGCGTATTTTTGAAAAAATGCTGAGAAACAATATCTCTCAGGGAAGGATTCTTAATGATGGTTTCCAGGTATTCTTCAACGGGCATATTCATCCTGTTTATTTTCCCTACAGTCATTAAAAACTTTGGCAGCCAGGGCAAAAGTGTTTTGAACAGGAATTTCCTGTCC
>CBDUPM010000714.1:0-1623 GCA_965369105.1 uncultured Bacteroidales bacterium
ATCTTAAGTATAATAAGCGTATTCCATGGCAGGATAATTTCTAAGGAATAAAGCTGTTTTTAATTATCCCAGTTTGGGAAAATATTTCTATTAATTCCCTTAATTTTACTAGAGTATTCATTTAAGTTTTAAATTTTAATATTCTATATGATGAAAAGAATTATTAGTACTTCAAACGCACCTTCAGCTGTCGGACCTTATTCCCAGGCTGTTGAAGTTAACGGCACTTTATATGTATCCGGACAAATTCCCATGAACCCGAAAAGTTCTGCTATTGTTGAAGGAGGTATAAAGGAACAAACCGAGCAGGTTATGAAAAATATCGCAGCCATCCTGGAGGCGGCCGGATATTCATTTGGGAATGTGGTAAAATCGACCTGTTTATTATCCGATATGGCTGATTTTAAGGCAATGAATGAGGTATATGGAAAATACTATCCTGTGGATATGCCTGCCCGTGCTGCCTTTGCAGTTAAAGATCTTCCGCTGGGGGTTAAGGTGGAGATTGAAACGATAGCTGTAAAATGACCATTGGTTTTTTTCCGGCTTCGGCCTGAATACAATTCCAAAAAAAAAGGCTGTCCCGGATACCAGGCAGCCTTTTTTAAAAGTATAAGATTATTCGCTTTATTCAGCTACAATTTCGAAAGGGATTTCCACAAAAACTTCCTTATATAATTTCACTTTTGCGGTATAGGAACCCACTTCCTTGATAAGGTCTTCCTTGATGGTGATGTTTTTACGCTCTACATCAAAGCCTTTTTCAGAAAGGGCTTCTGAAATCTGAATGGTATTTACAGAACCAAAAATCTTTCCTTTGGTACTGGTTTTAGCACCAATAGTCAGGCTTACTCCTTCGAGTTTTTTTGCAGCTTCCTCTGCTTGCTCTATAAGTTTTGCCTCCTTGTGTGATCTTTGCCTGAGAATTTCAGAATGCACTTTCTTTGCAGATTCCGTAGCATTCACAGCAAGACCTTTAGGAATTAAATAATTTCTGGCATATCCATCTTTTACAACTATGATATCATCTTTATGCCCTAATGATTGTATATCTTCTTTGAGTATAATTTCCATTTTTTTCCTCCTTAGTTTATTTCATTAAGTCAGTTACATAAGGCAGAATGGCAATATGCCTGGCTCTTTTAACAGAGGTAGCCACTTTACGCTGGAATTTCAGAGATGTTCCGGTAACTCTGCGTGGAAGAATTTTACCCTGTTCGTTCAGGAATTTCTTTAAGAACTCAGGATCTTTATAATCCACATATCTGATCCTGTTTTTTCTGAAACGACAATATTTCTTTTTCTTGATTTCAACTGACAATGGTGTCAGATATCTGATTTCTGATGCGCTTTGTGCCATAATTTATACCTCCTTTTTCTTTTCTGATTCAGCTCTGGCTCTTTTTTTCTCTGCATAAGCAACTGCGTACTTATCCATTTTGAGAGTAAGGAATCGAATGATTCTTTCATCCCTGCGAAACTGCAGTTCCAGGTTTTCAACAAGATCTCCGGAGGCTCTGAATTCTAATAAATAATAAAATCCGGTGGATTTCTTTTGGATGGGGTAGGCTAATTTTTTTAATCCCCAGTTTTCTTCATGGACGATCTCACCACCCAATTCGG
>CBDUPM010000715.1:0-1613 GCA_965369105.1 uncultured Bacteroidales bacterium
AATACTTAACTGTCCTTCTGCACCATATGCAATAAGCAACAAGAAAAGCATTAAAAACACTTTTGGCATAACTTCTTTTATTTTAATAAATTATTCAAATGATTTCTCCAAAATTCCCTTCGACGGCATTACCCGAGTCAGGTTCTAAGGGTATGATCTCAGCCCGAATTATTAAGGCACCCCCTTAGAGAGTTAAATTCTTTCGCAAATCTAGAATTTCTTTTTTTATTGTGCAAAAAAAAACCGTAGCAGGTTTCCCTCTACGGTTTTCGTTATCATGAAAAAAATTCAAAGTTATTCTACTTTCAGAACCTCTTTGAAAGCTTTTTGAAAAGATTCTTTTGGAAGCGCACCCATAGCCATCTGAGGTTGTCCGTCTTTAGGAATAAATAGCAGTGAAGGTATGCTTTGTATTCCAAAAACACCCGCCAACTCTCTTTCGCTTTCGGTATCCACTTTATAAATGGTTAGTTTACCATCATATTCAGTTTGAAGTTCTTCTAAAATTGGAGCAACCATTTTACAAGGCTGACACCAGTCTGCATAAAAGTCAATAACCGCAGGAACTTCTCCTTCAAATTTCCATTCTTTGTTCTCTGAATAATTAAAAACTTTTTCTTTAAACGTCTCCGCTGTTAAATGTTCGATCATCATTTCTTATCTTATGTTAATATTGAAATATTTATATCTGTAAATATACCCTGTTTTAGACAATTATCATACCATGGCCATATTTTTAATTTATTCCGTTGAAATGGCCAAATAATTGTAATTTTGTCATGAATCAGAACATATTGTCATATCTACATATGAAGAAATGTCTTAATAACCCCATTTTTAAAATTATTTCCGGCCTCGCCGACCGGGAAAATCTCCGTGCTTTTGTAATTGGTGGATATGTTCGGGATTGTATAATGAAAAAGGTTTCAAAGGATATTGACATCGTAGTTGAGGGAAGCGGAATTGATTTTGCCAGGTCTGTAGCGAAGGAATTAGGAAGGCCAAAAATCAGTTTTTTTAAGAATTTTGGAACCGCTATGCTGAAATATAAGGGACTTGAAATTGAATTTGTCGGGGCAAGAAAGGAGTCTTACGAAAGAAATTCAAGAAAACCCATCGTAGAAAACGGAAGTATTGAAGATGATCAGAACCGGAGAGATTTTACAATAAATGCCATGGCCTTATCCTTAAATAAGCAAGATTATGGAAAACTGACAGATCCTTTTAATGGGATGCAGGACATTGAATCAGGAATAATCAGAACTCCCCTTGATCCTGACACTACTTTCTCAGATGATCCCTTAAGAATGCTCCGGGCAATTCGCTTTGCTACCCGCTTTGATTTTAAAATTGAAGAAGAAACTTTACATGCAATCTCCAAAAATAAAGATAGAATACTGATTATTTCCAGGGAGAGAATCGCAGAGGAACTCAATAAGATAATTTTATCGGATACTCCCTCAAAAGGTTTTATCCTTCTGGAGAAAACCGGGCTTTTGAAATTAATATTTCCTGAATTCCATGATCTTAAAGGGGTTGAATCAGTTAATGGTCAAAAGCACAAAGATAATTTCTATCATACGATAAAAGTTCTGGACAAACTTTCACAAAAA
>CBDUPM010000716.1:0-1597 GCA_965369105.1 uncultured Bacteroidales bacterium
TTCATAAACCGGATGAACAAAACCCATGGCAAGTAATACGAGGTCTGCTTTGATCTTTTCACCGGTGCCCGGTATTATTTTCATTTCCGGACGGCTAAAACCGTTCTTTTTCCAATCCACTCTGTTAACTAATATTTCACTTACCCTGTTTCTGTCTCCAATAAATTTTTCGGTTGCCAGGCTCCAATCCCTTTCACATCCTTCTTCATGAGAACTGGAAGTTTTTAAAGTATAACCATATTGTGGCCATGGATTATCATCAGATCGGGTATCCGGTGGTTTGGGAAGTATTTCTATTTGCTTCACTGATTTTGCACCCTGCCTGATGGCTGTTCCAACGCAATCGGAACCGGTATCACCACCTCCTATAACCACCACATTCCTGTCTTTCGCATTTATATGCACATCATAGGGTATGCTTTGTCCGCTGTTTACCTTATTTGACTGAGTCAGAAAATCCATGGCATAATGAATTCCGTCCAGTTCACGGCCTTCTACAGGCAGATCCCGGGGCTGCATAGCTCCTATTGCGATGCAAACTGCATCATAGGAATTAAGCAATTCCTCTGAAGAAATATCTTTTCCGACTTCAACATTGGTTCGTACGTTCAGACCTTCGGCAATCAGGAGATTAACCCGCCTGTCAACAAAAACTTTATTCAATTTGAAATCGGGAATTCCATATCTTAAAAGACCACCTATCGCATCATCTTTTTCAAAAAGAGTAACGCTATGTCCGGCTTTATTCAACAAATCAGCACATGCCAGTCCTGACGGACCCGAGCCAATTACTGCAACGGTTTTTCCGGTACGGACTTTGGGTGGCATGGGTTTAATATAACCTTCCTTAAATCCAAACTCCACTATGGCCGCTTCATTTTCACGAATAGTGACGGGCGATCCGTCAATATTCAAAACGCATGAATGTTCACATGGAGCAGGACAAATTCTCCCGGTAAATTCAGGGAAATTGTTTGTGGAATGAAGGAGTTCCAACGCCTTTTTCCATTCACCTTTGTGCAATAAGTCATTCCAGTCAGGAATCAGGTTGTCTACAGGGCAACCCCAATGACAAAAAGGAATACCGCAGTCCATGCACCTTGAAGCCTGTAATTTTCGGTCTTCTGAATTTAAGGTTTGCTCAACTTCACCAAAATCATATATTCTGTCTACCACCGGACGATTTCCGGCTTCTTTTCTGTTAACTTTTAAAAAACCTCTGGGATCCGCCATCTTTAATTATTTAGTTTTTCTATCTCTGTATGTTCTACATCCACTTCTATCTCTTCAATCTTTCTTTTCAGAGCTTCCAGCTTTTCTTCTTCCATTACCTTTTTATATTCGTAAGGAATTACTTTAATAAATTGATCAATATAATTCTCCCAATCGTCCAGTATTCTTTTTGCTAAAGGACTTTGTGTGTATTCAAAATGATTGGTAATCAGACCCTTAAGTTCTTTCACGTCTGATCGGTCTTCCACAAGACTTAATTCTACCATTCCCATATTGCAATAATAATCGAAATTGCCTTCCGTATTAAGTACATAGGCAATTCCACCACTCATACCTGCAGCGAAATTTCTACCGGTTGGCCCGA
>CBDUPM010000717.1:0-1596 GCA_965369105.1 uncultured Bacteroidales bacterium
GTAATCATGAGATGTTTTTTCAGAAACCAATCGTTCCGTATCAATATTCTTTTTTATGGAAAGAAGAATCTGATTAGGATTTACCGGTTTAATCAGATAATCGGCTATTTTGGATCCAATCGCCATTTCCATAATATCCTCAGCTTCGCTCTTTGTGATCATTACCACAGGAATATGGGCCTTTTTTTCTTTAATTTTCCCCAGGGTCTCCAATCCACTGATCCCTGGCATGTTTTCATCCAGGAAAATAAGATCAAAATCGTCTTCCGAAACCAATTGAAGCGCATCTTCCCCATTATTAGCAGAGATCACATGGAATCCCTTTCCTTCGAGAAAAATTATATAGGGTTTGAGCAGGTCAATCTCATCATCCACCCAAAGTATTCTGATCTTTTTTTCCATAAATTAAGGCTGGTAATATTTCTGATAGTAAAGGTAATACTTTCGAAGATCAGCATCCTCTAATAAAGTATTAAAATTATCTTCGGTGATCAGAAAGACCTGTGTCTTTTCCTGGTCAATGTCTTTGTAGATAGCTTCAGGTAATGAAACCAAAAGATCTAAATACCTTTTCGCGTTCTCATAATTTTCGAAAGACTTCACCAGGGCAATTCTTTCAGTTCCCATTTCCTCGATTTGAATACCGAGGTTTAGGCGATCAAAATTATCCAGATTGAAATTCACCAGGTTAAAATTCAACTGATTCATATCAGATGGTTTACTGGTGCTGACAGCAAAATAATATACAGCATCTTCGCTATAGGTATAAATTTCTTCGGCCGCTTCCTGTACATCCGCAATGGCTATTTCAGGAGCCACAGCATAAATCAATGCCTGGACTTCCCTTGCATATTTTCCGATTTCGGAAAAGGGGTATTCATCCATAATCAGTTGCAATTCATCAGACAGGCGGTTCTTACCTTCCATTTTACCAATACTCAAGGCTCTTAAAAGTTTAAATCTCGGGATGGTTTTATCTTCCTTAAACTGAGAAAAGGCATATTCTGCATTTGCAATTACTTTCCGGTAATTTCCACTATTGTAATATTGATACGTTTCTTCGTAAAAAACATTTGCCTGGTTTTGTTCCTCCAATAAGCTTTGAACATATTCCGGATCCTGAAGAATTTTGGCTCTGGGACTGTCGGGGAAATTATTTATAATATAATTTTTATAATAGTTTTTACGCTCAGTGTTAGCGTTTCGATTATAATATTCATAAAGATTATAGGCAGAAAGCAATGCAAATTGATTTCCGGGATACCTTTTCAACACCTCTTCATAGGAAGAAACAGCTTCTTTTTCATCCTTCAGTTCTTCCATATAAACAAGACCCATATTATAAAGTGCTTTCTCTGTCAGTTGATGAGATATTTGCATAGCACTGTCGCTCAACGGGATATCTTTCAGATAATACTCCCGGCTTTTTGTGCTTAAAATCTGTATGGGTTCCTCTGAAACGGTATCTGCCCTTTCTTCCAATTCTTCCGGGTTGATAAAATCCAGGCTTTGTTTATTTTTTCTTCGCCAGTCATCCTCAAGTTTCCGGTTCCCCCATTTCATCCTGAACTCGGGTTGGCCAAATCCTTTGGCACT
>CBDUPM010000718.1:0-1593 GCA_965369105.1 uncultured Bacteroidales bacterium
AGCGATTTTATGTCGCATCTCTCCGGACTTCAGAATGCTGACCCTCTTGAACTTTCCTTTGAAATCTATTCATCTTATTTAAAATTCTCAGGGGAGCCAGAGAGCTTCGATGAATTTTATCCATGGGGAGAAATGATGCTTTCTGATTTCGATGATTTGGACAAATATCTGGTGAATCCGGAACAGATTTTTTCAAACATTTTGGATTTAAAAGAAATTGACTCTGTTTTCGATTATTTGACGGAAGAACAAAGAATCCTGATTCAGCGGTTCTGGCATTATTTCAAAGGTTCTGAACTAAGTGATCAAAAAGAATCATTTCTGAAAATATGGAAAATCCTGAATCCTGTATACCAGGATTTAAACCGGGCTTTAAAAGATAAAGGCCTGGCTTATGAAGGTATGATTTATCGGTCTTTGGCCGAAAGACTCGACTCAGATTCTCCTCCTGAGATTCCCTGGGAAAAGGTAATTGTAGTTGGTTTCAATGCCCTGAGTAAATCGGAATTAAAATTGTTTGACTTTTTGAGGAATTCCGGAAAAGCATTGTTCTATTGGGATTATCACAATTCATATATCAATGAAAAGGAAGCTGAAGCAGGCCGGTTTTTAAGAAAAAACATTCAAAGATTTCCAAATACGGATGAGTTTCACGCCAACTTTGGAGATGATTTAACAAATCGAAATATAAAGGTTTTCAATTTACCCTCCGATGTGCTCCAGTCCAAGCAATTGTATACACTTTTGGAAAATCAGGACGTAAAATCGGTAAACCAATTAAGTGACACAGCAATTATTCTGGGTGATGAAAGCCTGTTGCCCACCATATTAAGTTCGCTTCCGGAGGGGATTAAAAATCTCAACATAACCATGGGCTATCCGGTTTCCCAGACACCGGTATATAGTTTTATTGATCATATCCTTAAATTACAACAAAGCTATGCACGGAAGAAATCAGGGAGTCAATATTATTTTCGTGATGTCCTGAGCGTTCTGAATCATCAATACCTGCAATCTTTTTACCGCCTCGAAACAGAGGATTTAATCCGGGAAATTCATCGTCGAAATAAAATATACCTGCCGTTTTCCTTTTTTAAAGGAGACCCGGTTTTGGAACAGATATTTAAACGGATTTCCAATGCGGAGGAAATGATGATCTATCTGCAGGATTTATTGGATTCCCTTTTAAAAGCTGTAAATAGTGATGATGCAAGCTTTAAACTGGAAAAGGAATATATATTCATTATTAAAACCAGATTGATTAAGCTCTATAATCTTTTCACAGAAAATCCCATAATTAATAGTCTTGATAGTTTTATCCGTCTTTTCAGAAAGATTCTTTCTGTCTATAATATTCCTTTCCAGGGAGAGCCATTAAAAGGAGTTCAGTTAATGGGAATTCTCGAATCGAGGTTACTCGATTTCAAAAACCTTTATGTTTTATCATTGAATGAAGGTGTTATGCCTGCATCCCAGGCTTCATCCTCATTTATTCCGGCAAATTTAAGACATGCTTTTGAGATGCCTGTTCGTGAAGATAAAGATGCAATTTATGCTTACTATTTTTTTCGTTTATTGCAAAGAGCTGAAAAT
>CBDUPM010000719.1:0-1586 GCA_965369105.1 uncultured Bacteroidales bacterium
CACCTTCAATCAGTATTTTTTCTTCCATGGCTTTAAATTTTACAGCATCTGAAAATTCACCATTAAGGGTGTTAAGGAATTGAACCGAAAAGCTCCCTTCACCGGTAAATAATTCCAGCTTGAATTTATCGGTACCCACCGCCCTGAGATAAATAGCAAAAGAATTATTTCCATCAGACATGACAAAGGGGATCAGTCCCGGGGAACTTAACACGGCCGTTCTGTTGGGTTTTAGCTTTTCGAGTTCAAATGAATGCATGAATTCAGAAAGTATTTTTAATTCCTGTCGTAGTTTGGCACTTCCTCCGCCCGGGGCATCATTGATCCCCTTCCCATCTTCATTTCCTGCATAAAAAGAGTAATCCAGATTGTTAAAAAGGGCTCCCCCGCTCAGGAGAAATTTCCATGCCTGCCGCCTGTAAGCTTTATCATCTGAACCGGCAAAACCCGACTCATCAAAACCCAGCACACGATCATATGCATAATTCCATTGTACCGCTTCAGGCCATGCATAGTGAAAGTTTATTATATCAATATTTTCATTTACCTCGGGTACAGGGGCCAGGTAGTTGCAAAAATTCTGAGCTATCAAATGCTTTTTCGGTAAATTTTTCTCTTCATCTTTGATGATTCCTGCAATTTTTTCCTGCCAGACCAGGGAAGCCTCGTCGGCAAAATCAGTTTTGGTAGTCCAGTCATTTTCACGTAATTCCTCCTTATTCAATATATTATAAACCGGAACATTCCTGTCAGACCAGGGCTCATTCTGTATCTCAAAAAAGAAATTATCAAAATCATTTAGTTCCTGTACTATCTTTCTGACAAAAGCCTCCTGCAAGGAAAATAGGGCACCATTGTTAAGGGTATGTACATCATGCCGGTTTATTTGAGTGTTGATATTAATATTATTTGTGGGGTTTTGCGGATTTATTTCCCAGTGACTATCCTGGTAAATGGATGAAAACAAAGTAACTTCCACGATAATCTCATTTTCAGAAGCCAGCTCCAGGAATGATTTTAAACGATCGAAATAAGCGGTGTTCCACACTGAAAGATCGTATTTAAAATTCCCTGACAGGTCAGAAATAACAATTCCCCAGGGTGTCCAGACCCTGTTTTTGCCGGGTGCAAGGGTGTTATTCTTAATCCCAAAACTTTCACCGGGAATTTCAAAATAAGTACCGGTGAAAATCCGGGTATAATTCATCCCCTCATCTGCCAGGGTATTCAGGTATTTACTGAAATCAAAATCAAGATTTAAAACCGCTCCGTAATGTTCTGCTGAAGTGATCAGGACGGTGGTTTTGCCCTTGTACAGAAAATAATGAGGATTTTCCGGGTGCAGACTAATGGGTCCTTCATTTATAGAATCAGGAATTGATCCCTGTTCTTTACAACCGGAAATAAACAGGAGAATGATAAGGAACCGGATAAGAGTTTTCATTTGATGTAAATTATTTAACGGATTTCTGTAGTTTTTCCACATTAACTTTATATAGGGACCTGCCATGGGTAGCAACAATCAGGTCATTTTCCCGGGGATGTACAATTAAATCGTGTACGGCAACATAGGGAAGCGATTGATT
>CBDUPM010000720.1:0-1585 GCA_965369105.1 uncultured Bacteroidales bacterium
AAATTTAGATTTAGGCAATATAAAAAACAGACACAGGGTATTTCGGAATTTTTTATATCAAAGGATTCCTGCACCCTGAAAAGGAAGCTGAAAAAAACTATTTAATTTTTAAATTTTCAGGTACGGGCACGGGTTCAACTATAATCATATCTTCATGATTTACAGATATTTTGAATTCAACCCTGCGGTTTAGTTGCCGTCCTTTAACAGAATCCTTTCCATCAGGTGTTTCATTCATAGCGGCAGGTTTTGATTCCCCATATCCAATTAACTCCAGTCGTTTTTCGTCAACCCCTTCATTTATCAAATATTTAAAAACCGCCTTGCATCTCTGTTCTGAGAGATATTGGTTATAGGCATCCGGACCTTTGGAATCGGTATGTCCCAATACTTTAAGGTTCAATTCCTTATAATTGTCCATCAGCGTTTTTATATCTTTTAGTTTTCGTTTTGATATATCATCAATCACATAACTGTCAAAGGCAAAGAAAATAGGTTTGATATAGTATTTTGCTGTTGGAATGATTACTTCCGGTTCATCTGCAATAACTTCTTCTTCCTGGTCTATCACATCTTCGGTAACTTCTGCCAATTCTTCCGTTGTAGTGGTATCCGGATCAGTAACTTCAGCTACAACCTCTTCGAAAGGTTCTTCGCTCAGATAGATTTTATAAATATCTTCTCCCCCCATTCCGTCAGGCTCAATCCTGGCCATATATCCCTCAAATTCTTCATTAAGCGGATAATAGAACAGATTATCATCAGCAGTATTCAGCGGATAAGGAAGTGAAACAGGCTCCGACCAGGTACCATCCTCTTTCAGGGTGGATTTGAAAATATCGTAACCGCCAATTGAGCTGTGTCCCTGGGAACTGAAAAATAATGTTTTCCCATTGTTTCCAATTATCGGGCTATCTTCATTCAAATTTGTATTGATAGATTTCCCCAGGTTGGATGGCTCTGACCATTTTCCATTTTCATCTAAGTCAGATACGAAAATGTCCATACCACCGATACTCTCTTTCCTGTTGCTAACAAAATACAGCTTTTTCCCATCAGGAGAAATACTTGCATGCGATTCAAAGTATTTGGTATTGATAGGTTTACCTATATTCTGAGATCTTGTCCAACGCCTGGATTCATAGGTACTTACCATTATGTCAGCATCTTCGATGTTGGACCTGATGAGAAACATCGTTTTACCATCGGCTGAGAGAGAAGTTACGTATTGATCTCCATCTGACTGGATTTGCGGAGTGATATTTATAGGGTTACTCCATCTGCCATTATTGACTTCCACAAAAATAACCGCATCATAAAACCTTTGAGCACTCATAAAAGCTATCGCATTGCCATCGGCGCTAACCACCGGATTATAATTATCGAATCCCGAGTTATATAAATTTCCAATACTTTCCTTCTTAATTGCATATGGTTTTTTGATGGCTTCTTTGGCTCTTTCACAAGCTTCGATTTGCTGTTTTGCCAGGGCAATTTCATAAAGCTGTTGCTCGTTGGCCAGTTTCAGATAAGATTTGTAATTCAATTCAGCCTTATCAAACTCTTCGTTAATTCTGTATGCATC
>CBDUPM010000721.1:0-1574 GCA_965369105.1 uncultured Bacteroidales bacterium
ATGGCTTAATAAGATTATAAAATAAAGAAATGAAATATTAATATTATTTTAAACCTGTTTTTTCTACTTTTCAATTTTAAAATCTTAAATATATCTTATGAAAAAACCCATATTATTCAGGAACAAAACCTTCCGAAGCCTGATGCTATCTCTGGTGTTGATATTATTAACGGGAACACTGGTTTACCATTATGTTGAAGGCTGGAGATGGTTCGACTCTCTCTATTTTTCAGTTATAAGTCTTACCACGGTAGGGTACGGCGATTTTTCGCCCCAAACCGATTTCGGAAAAGCATTTACTATGTTTTATGTACTTTCGGGTATTGGAGTAATTTTTGGATTTATTAATGCCTTCTATAAACAGCGTGCTCTCATGAGTAAAAAAATTCTTGAGAAAAAGGAAGCAGAATGAACCGTAAAATCCTGAACCTCTCCATTCCCTTTATCATAAGCAATATTTCCATTCCTTTGATGGGAATTGTGGACATGGCCCTGATGGGTCACCTCCATTCTGATTCATACATTGGTGCGATAGCTATAGGATCACTGATCTTTAATTTCATATACTGGAGCCTGGGATTTTTAAGAATGGGTACCAGTGGGTTTACCGCCCAGGCTTGGGGAAGAAAAGATTTGCCTGAAACGCTTTTTATCTTTTCAAGAGCTGCTTTTATTGCACTGGGGATCAGTATTATTTTACTCGTTTTGCAAAAACCTGTTGAATGGCTAAGCTTCAAAATTTTAAACACGGAAAGTGATGTTGAGCTCTATGCCATTCAGTATTTCAGGATAAGAATCTGGGCCGCTCCTGCCACATTGGGACAATTTGCACTGCTTGGATTTTTCCTGGGTATGCAAAATGCACGCATTCCCATGGCAGTTCTGGTTTCTGCAAACCTTCTGAATATCGTTTTTAATTATGTTTTTGTCATACTTTTTGGAATGACATCTGATGGTGTTGCCCTGGGGACCCTCATTGCTCAATACTTTGGACTTTTCATTGCCATTTTCTTTTTCAGGAAATATTTTAACAGGCTCTTCAAATACTACTCTTTTAAAGCAATTACGGAATGGAAAAAACTTAAAAACTTCCTCCGGGTGAACCAGGATATTTTTATCCGGACCCTGTGCCTGGTGATTGTATTTTCTTTTTTTACTGCAAGCTCTGCAAGTAAGGATGTGGAAAGTAATGGTAAGGATACAATTCTGGCTGTCAATTCCCTGCTAATGCAGTTTTTTATGTTCTTTTCTTTTTTGATTGATGGTTTTGCGCATTCCGCCGAAGCCCTTACCGGAAAATATATTGGAGCAAAAGATAAAAAGTCATTGAATAAATTCATTCGTTTGCTATTCATCTGGGGAACAGCTATAAGTTCAATTTTCACCCTGGTTTTCATTTTTGGTGGTGACCTGTTTTTTAACCTGCTTACCAATAACCCGGAAATCATTGTGAATGCAAAACCTTATTTTTTTTATATCATTCTCATTCCCCTGGTTTCCTTTGCGGCTTTTTTATGGGATGGTATTTTTATCGGTGCCACGGCCGGGAAAGAAATGAGAAATGCCATGCTTAT
>CBDUPM010000722.1:0-1571 GCA_965369105.1 uncultured Bacteroidales bacterium
AAATTAAGCTTCCTGAAAGAGACCATAAAAGTAATTATGTTAGGCCCCCGATCACCGAGCAGACATTTATCCCGGAAATATATTAAAACAGGTGTTTTTATATTTTCAGGATTTTTTTTGCCAGCCTGTTTTCATCATCTTCCACAATAATAAGGTAGACCCCCTGATTCAGAAAACCTAGATCCAGGGTCATATTGCGGCAGGCATCAAAAGTTTTATCAAATAATATATTTCCTTCCATGGTACTTACCCTGATCCTTTTTTCGGTCAGATAATTTAAGAAGCTCAGGTATAGCTTATCCTTAAATGGATTCGGGCTGATCTCAACAACAAACTTTTTACCCGGGTATTCAGGATTAATTTCAGGAAAATACTCGTAAATCACCGATTTCATTAAAACATTTGAATAGGGGTTAACACGAATGATATCAAATTCTTTTTTCAGTTTCAGACTGACAAATTCATCTTCCTCATCATGGAAATACTTAATCAGGGTATCAGAGCCATCCTTAAAAATGATTTCGAATTCTATATGGGATTTAAATTGAAGTGTTTCCATATGAGTCCCTTTCATGTTAGCAATGATCTGAAGTGAATCCCCTCTTTGTTTCCAGCTTGCCTGGTAAACAGGATAACCTTTCCCGTAGTACCACTGGTCAAAGAACCATGTGTAATCATTTTCTGAAACTTCATTTACAACAGAAAGAAAATCCTGACCAGAAGCCACTCCATTCCGGTATCGGTTCAGGAATGTTTTTAAAATCTCAAAATATAATTCGTCATCATCCATTTCATACCTGAGCATATGCAAAATGGCAGCTCCTTTTTTGTAAGACAGGTTCCGGGAAAATATCCTGGAAATATCCTTTGATTCTGATGCATCAATATAGACACTCCCCGAATCATTTCTTAATGCATAATTATGTGCCTCTGTCATCCAGTCAATCGCTGCATTTTTATCTTCCAGGTATTCAAGAGCCAGGTATTCAAAATAGGAAGCGAATCCTTCATTAATCCAGATATCCTGCCAGCTGGCACAACTCACATAATCGCCAAACCATTGATGGGCAAGTTCATGGGCAACTAATTCGAAATTAAAATTCTGCAGGGTGGTCATAGTCTGATGCTCCATCCCTCCCCCCATGGGAGCCATGCTATGCCCGTACTTTTCTTTGTGAAAGGGATACATACCTACGAGGTCTGAAAAGAGGGATATAAGATCCCCGGTCCGATCAATTAAAATCTTTTCCCGGCTTAAAATTTCCGGATGATCATAAATGTAATTCTGAATAAGAATGGAATCCGATGAGCCTTCCATTTTCTCATAACAGCTATAGTCGGTATAATCACTTACGGCAAGTGAAATGAGGTAATATGCAATGGGATAGTCTGAATACCATTCAAATCTGTGCATTCCGTTATCGAGCTTGACTATTTTTTGTAGTAGACCATTGGATCCAGCCATCAGGCTGGAATCTACGGTAATATGAATACGTACGGAATCAGCTTTATCATGAAGGTCCTGTTTAACCGGAAACCAGGTGCTTGCCTGAAAAGGTTCTGATAATGTA
>CBDUPM010000723.1:0-1567 GCA_965369105.1 uncultured Bacteroidales bacterium
GCGGCCAAAAAGTCAGATGATAAGTCTGAGAAATAATTATTGATAGAAAACATTTAAAAAAGATAAACCATGGCACACAAAAAAGGAGCCGGAAGTTCAAGAAACGGTCGCGAATCAGAAAGCAAACGATTAGGTGTTAAAAAATATGGCGGTGAAGTTGTAAAAGCCGGTAATATTATCGTACGTCAGCGCGGAACTGTTCACAATCCGGGAGAAAATGTCGGAATGGGCAAAGATCACACTTTATTTGCCCTGATAGATGGAAAAGTAGACTTCAGAAAGAAAAAGGATAATAAATCATTCGTGAGTATTCTTCCAATAGAAGAATAAAAAAGAAATTTTAGTCATTAAGGATCTCCTTTAAACTGTTACCTTTATACAGTTTTCAGGAGATTTTTTTTTAATTATTAAATAATTACTATATGCTTACCCTGTCTCAAATTAAAGAAAATAAGGAAAAAACAATCGAACTTTTAAAAATTAAAAATTTCGATTCCACCCATATTATAAACCAACTTATTTCTTTTGATGATGCCCGGCGAAAACTTCAGCAGGAAGCTGATCAACTGCAGGCTGAAATGAATTCAATCTCCAAGGAGATAGGCCAATTATTTAAAAACGGGAAAAAAGAAGAGGCAGAGAAAGCCAGGAATAAAACGGGTGAGTTGAAAGAAAAGATTAAAAGCATTCAGCAGGAACAACAAGATGCTTTAAAAAATCTGAATGATCTTCTGCTTCAAATTCCGAATATCCCTCATAGTTCTGTTCCTCCGGGAAAAAGTGAAGCAGATAATGAATTGCTTCGCTCTTCGGGAGAATTACCCGTATTAAATGATAAGGCTCTCCCCCACTGGGAACTGGGACAAAAATATGATATCCTTGATTTTGAATTAGGGAATAAAATTACCGGAGCCGGATTCCCCGTATATAAAGGCAAAGGTGCAAAACTTCAGCGGGCCCTGATCAATTTCTTCCTGGAAGAAAATGAAAAGGCCGGATATGATGAAATACTCCCTCCTTTACTGGTCAACGAAGATTCAGGCTTTGGAACCGGACAGTTACCGGATAAAGAAGGGCAAATGTACGAAGTTCAAATAGATAAATTATATCTTATCCCAACAGCAGAGGTTCCTGTGACAAATATATACCGGGATGTTATTTTGGATGAAAGTGATCTTCCGGTAAAAAATACCGCTTACACTCCTTGTTTCAGAAGAGAAGCCGGATCCTACGGTAAAGATGTCAGGGGACTCAACCGGGTTCATCAATTTGATAAAGTTGAAATTGTACAAATTCAACATCCCGATCATTCATATGAAGCCCTGAAAGATATGGTGAATCATGTGGAAGGAATTGTACAAAAACTTGGTCTGCCATACAGAATCGTTAAGTTATGTGGTGGAGATTTAAGCTTTACCTCAGCGCTGACTTTTGATTTTGAGGTTTATGCCGCTGCCCAGAAAAGATGGCTTGAAGTAAGCTCAGTCTCAAATTTTGAATCTTATCAATCTACCCGGTTGAAACTAAGATATAAAGATAAGGCCAGCCTTAAAAACCAATTTGCACA
>CBDUPM010000724.1:0-1562 GCA_965369105.1 uncultured Bacteroidales bacterium
TTTGTCGAATTTGACCGGCGATAAAATTCTGAAAGATTGGTACTCAGAGAAAAATGATTGGAAGCACCTGCCAGATGATAAGTGGCTCTTCCATAGCTGATATGAAATTTTGAGATTCGCAGTCCTACCCCCCATGAAAATCCGACCATTGCCGGCAAACTGCTAAGTTTTAATTCCTGCCTTCTCTGATAATTATAACCGAATCCGACATAAAAGTTTTCACCGGGTAAAAATTCCATTCCAATAATCGCATGGCGTAAAAAATTATCTGCAAAATCTCCGGCTTTTTCTGAAGCGGTAATACTTTCTTCTTCCTGGATAAAGGAGCTCTCATTTTCAAGCTCTGAATCATATTGCAAATCCCATTTTTGCAGGTGCTGGAATGTCAGGGAAAACCGGAAAGGTGCATGGGCTAATTTCTGGCTGATTCCTGCCTGAATTTCAAAAGGTACGGCTTCTCTTTCGGCTCCTCCATAATAGGTGCTGAGCTGCATACCAATATTTCGAAACACCAGGCCGGCGCTGAAGTATTTCGCAGGATTATAATAATTAATCCCTAAATCAGCAACCAGTCCGAAAGAAGTATAACTTTCAAAAGAAGTATATACCGGCTTTAGGTTAATCCCTACATTCAGAAATGAATCAATTTTTCTGCTATAAATTAAATTAAAGGCATATTCAGAAGCATCAAATGTTCCATTTCTTTCTCCAAATGGATCCGCATATTGAAAATCACCATAGTCCATATAATGTAGCCCAAGGGCAAAACTCCCAATTCCTTCTATTTCTTTCCCGTAACTGAGATAACCATATTTTATATCCGCAAAATAGCCGACATAATTTAAAACCAGGTTATTGTCCATCGCTGGTGAGAGCAGAGCCGGGTTATGCCAGGGAGTGTTCAGGTCTCCATCTGAAATGGAAACATTCTTTCCTCCCAGGGCCGCAATTCTTGCTGAATTGGTCTGATTTAAAAATGCATAAGTATAGCTTCCACCAATCTGGGCGCCCGCAGAAATAGTAATAAACCCTAAAAGAATACAATAAAATGTCTTTCTCATTCAGCTGAATTTCTCTTCTTAAACGTAGGAATTTTTTCAAAAGTGTACAAGGGGGAAGGAAAATAAATGTTTGATTAGGAATTATTTGAAGAAGGAAGATGCTGGGTGTTGTCCCGAAAAACAACAAATTTTCAATTTGGTAGTTTTTCGAGGATCCTCGAATTGATTTCAAAATTATAAATTTTGATCGATTCGGGAGTTGCTGGGTGCTGGGTGCCTGGTGCTCTGGTGCTGGGTGCCCTGGTTCTGGAGGTTTTTGTTTCTCGTTTCTCGTTCCGCGTTTGTTACCCTTAGCTTTAGAATCACCAAAATTCTCTTTTAAAAATAGCTGTCTATTATAGAATGAAACTAGCGTTCGCTTACTCACGCACTCGCTCTTCTAGTCTATTAATGCTATAGTTCCTGTTGGTAATAATATAGTTGGGGTACTCTTGGAACCGTAGACTGTGGACCGTGGACCGTGGACCGTGGACTATTACAAAAAAATCACCGAATCACACC
>CBDUPM010000725.1:0-1558 GCA_965369105.1 uncultured Bacteroidales bacterium
TAATACTTATGGACTGGGTCTTAGCTCTTCATATGAACGATAGGTCTGTTTATTTGTTTACACTTTACAAACCGGTTGGTTAAAACAAAAATAAGCTATGAAAAAAATGACCTGCCTTCAATTAGGTGGCGCTTGTAATCTGGAATTTCGTGCATCTACATTTGAAGAAATCACGGAAATGAGTAAAAATCATGGAAGCATTATGTTTCAAAAAGGGGATGTGGCTCATTTGAAGGCAATGAAAAAAATGAAAGATCTGATGAATTCTCCTGAAAAAATGAAGGAATGGTTTGAATGGAAAAGGAAAGAGTTTGAAAATTCACCTGATGAGGATCAGATATCAGGATAAATGAAATAATCAGAAGCATTTCCAAAAGTCTGGATTTGTAAGGGTAAAATTCACATATATTTTACGTATTTCAATTTTTTTATGCATTATTGTCAAATTCATTCCTATCTTTGCAGGAAATTGAATTAGGTATACTATACTGAAAGAATCCTAAGGATTATTTCCTGAGGTGTAATTAATTCAGAAACACACTTTATTACAACACAAAATTTTAAGTATCATGAACAAAGGAACTGTTAAGTTTTTTAACGAGGTTAAGGGATTTGGATTTATCAAGGACAACGATTCTCCAAAGGAATATTTCGTACATTCCTCAGGATTGCAGGAAAGCATCCAGGAAAATGACGAAGTAGAATTCGATTTACAAGAAGGAAAAAAAAGGTTTGAATGCCGTCAATGTACGACTGGTTTAAGAACTTTTTAAAAAAAATATAGGCTGTCTTATGAATAAGGCAGCCTTTTTTTTGCTCTAAAATCGGAATCTTAATTTTCTGTCAGACTTAAACACGAAATTTCATGAAATAATATACCTAAAATTTCAATTTTCCCGGGATTGACCATCCTTTTTTATACTTTTGCTGAATGAAATCCAAAGAGTTTATTAAACGATTTTTTAAGTGGAAGGATAACAATCTTCGTCAGAGAAGATTCATTATACTGCTCAGTGTAATGGTAGGATTATTGGGTGGTCTTGCTGCTGTTTTACTTAAAAATACGGTTCATTTCATTCATAGCTGGCTTACCGAGCAGGTAGCTGTCGATCGTTTAAACCTTTTATATTTTGCATTTCCGTTTACAGGAATTCTGCTTACGGTTTTATATATCCGGATTTTCGTAAAAGATAATATTTCTCACGGGGTTAGCCGGATCCTGTTTTCAATTTCCCGGCAAAATGGAATTCTGAAATCTCATAATACTTATTCCTCTATTGTTTCCAGCGCACTTACGGTTGGATTTGGAGGATCTGTTGGTCTGGAGGCTCCGATAGTACTCACAGGATCAGCCATTGGCTCCCGGTTGTCAAGGTTCTTTCGTCTCAATTATAAAACGACCATTCTCATGTTGGGCTGTGGTGCAGCAGGGGCAATAGCCGGTATTTTTAAAGCTCCGATTGCGGCGCTTATTTTTGCCCTTGAGGTTCTTATGCTTGATCTGACCATGTGGTCCATTATTCCCTTAATGATTTCAGCTGCAACTGGAACTGTGGTA
>CBDUPM010000726.1:0-1555 GCA_965369105.1 uncultured Bacteroidales bacterium
AAAGCAAACCACATGCTGATATCATTATCCCCGGAGCTAGCATGATCTGTATTAATCCTGATGCTGAATTCATATCTTAAATTTTTCCGCAAAGATAGAGAATATTCCGGCCTTTATAATGATATTACAATACGAATATTTTAAATATCAGCATGCATATCTAAAAATGGATCTATTGGTTATTTAGCCAAACAAAACACATTTGAGGTGAAGTAAAAAAGTCTCCGCAGAAGAAACAAATGGTGACGGGAAAAGAATCCAATTATCTTATTCCTGGCACCATTTGCGAATTCCCCATTAAGCTTTAGGATTTATTTTTACCCTTTTTACAAAAGGTATTTTACCATTTCTTTTATTGCAGGGCAAAATTTATGGGCATGGTAAATGCTACCGCAACCGGCTTACCATTAATCATTGCTGGTTTTTTAAAGTCTGGTAACAGACTCAGAACCCTGACCGCCTCTTCCTTTAATTCCTGAACATAAGCTTCGGTATTTTCGGTATTGCTGCCTTCTGCAGGCTTGTAAGCCAGCACCACAACCTCATCAATTAACCGGTCTTCTCCCTGTAATTTATACTTGTCTGTTTTGGTAACTACCTTACCTTCTTTGTTTACAACAAACTGGACTAAAACCTTTCCTGAAACGCCATTTAATTTTGCCCCTTCAGGATATTTCAGATTTACAGCTATGAATTTTCTTAATTCCATGAATCCTCCCGGGAATTCAGCCATTTCATCAACTTCCGAGAAGGCTGTTTCAGTGCTTATTTCAGCTTTTTTAGGGGTCTCTGAAATATCTTTTGTATCAGATTTCTCCGTGCATGCGAAAGCAAACACTAATGCAAAACTTACCGGCAGCAGTAAGAATAACTTCCATTTATTTTTTCTGCCTTTTTTTTCTTGATTCATCATTGCGATTCTGTTTTTAATAAGTGAATAATTAAAATTGTTTGTTATAGAGAGTGAAGCGCTTCCAATTAAGTGTTCGAGAAGTGTTATCTGGTATGATTTACGATTATAGCCCTCCTGCAATGCCCCGTCATCGGCCAGATATTCATGAACGTTTTTAACTTCCGTTCTAAACCACCAGATAAAAGGATTAATCCAGAAAATGACACAAAGGAATTCCATTATTAATACGTCAAGGGTGTGCCATTGGAGGGCATGAATTTTTTCATGAGCAAGAATTTTTTCAAGGTCATCATCACCCGGGGTTTCTCCGATAAAAATGTTTCTGAAAAAGGAATAGCTGGTATTTTTTACCGGAATACGATAAATTCTCAGGTTCTTATATTTATCGGATTTATATTTTTTGGTTTTCAAACCCACGCTGACTAACTGGTAGCAGATTTTAAGAATAAAAAAACCACAAACTAAAAAGTATATTCCAATGATTATTTTTTTATAGGGGATAGAAGAATGGGTTTCAATTGATTTAAGCCCATCGCTGTAAATGGTTATTTCTTCAAGAAGTATGGTGCTGACATTCAAGGCTGAATTATTAGATAAGAAGTTAAAATTGAAACTTGCCAGGGGTAAAAGAAAAGACAATAT
>CBDUPM010000727.1:0-1551 GCA_965369105.1 uncultured Bacteroidales bacterium
ATGATACCCTATTATATGTTTGTTGCCCGCAATACTGGTGCACATGGTTATTTTGCTGAAACATTGGAGCAAAGCCTTAAAATTTACCGTGACGCCTACCAGGGTGTAAGCGGAATTGCACGAACAGTAAGAGGTCCCAGTATGTCAGCATACCCTGGTAAGGTGCAGATTATGGGCACAAATAAAATTCACGGCGAAAAAGTTTTTACCTTACAATTTATTCAGGCAAGAAATCCGAATTGGGTAAGAAGACCTTTCTTTGCGAAATTTAATCCAAATGCATTATGGCTGGATGATCTCCAACCCGCATTCGATGAAACAAGGTTCTTTTTTGAAGAAGAATCAGGACAGTCTCTTAAAATAATTTAATTTATTTATTTTAAAGAATTCACATTTGATGATTGTTAGCGATATAATAATAAAGAAAACCTTCTGAATAAAGCTTTTACATTATGCGATTTTGCAAACTCACTTTGGTAATGCTATTATTTTTAGCAATATCAAATTCCTGCGAAAATTCTGAAATTGATCCGGAATACCGGGATCATATGAGAGAATTTGTCAAAAACCTCAGCTCCTGGAGTAAACAAACAGATCCGGATTTCATAATCATACCTCAAAACGGACCTGAATTGGTCACCCTAAATGGGGAAGAAGATGGTAAAGCTGATATAGATTACCTTGCCGCCATCGATGCCGTCGGACGTGAAGATCTGTATTTTGGCTATCGTCGGGATAACCAGAAAACACCGGAAAAGGAATCAGAATATATGATTTCATTCCTCGATATCTGTGAGAACAACCATGTGGAAGTACTGACAACTGATTATTGCTCTGATAAGGATAAAATAGATAATTCCTACGCTGAAAACTACAGAAAAGAATATATAAGCTTTGCAGCGCCTGACAGGGAACTCGACAGAATCCCTTCTTATCCTTTAGTTCCATACAATGAAAATTCCGGTGATATTCTAAAAATATCAGATGCTAAGAATTTTCTTTACCTCATCAATCCCGGAAAATTCAATACTAAACCAGACTTCCTGTCGGCCCTGGAAAATACTAACTACGACCTCATAATTATAGATCTTTTCTTTAATGAAAATCAGGAACTTTCTGAAACAGATATAAACCAGATAAAACTGAAAAAAAACGGTGGATCCAGGTTAATCATAGCTTATATGAGTATTGGTGAAGCAGAAGATTACCGCTATTACTGGAATAATTCATGGAAAAAAGGAGATCCTTCCTGGATAGAAAAGGAAAATCCTGATTGGGAAGGGAATTATAAAGTCAGATATTGGGAAAAAGACTGGCAGGATATTATTTTCGGAAATCAGGATTCTTATCTTCAAAAAATCCTGAACGCAGGATTCGATGGGGTCTACCTGGACATTATAGATGCTTTTGAATATTTTGAATAATAACCATTTTTATAAAAAGAATTATATTTTCTCTTTCCTGTTTTCCTCTTGTTTTATTCAAAGCCTGAAATAATCGTCCGATGATTGTAAATAAGTTCACAAGTTTTTCCACTGCCGTTTCTTTTAA
>CBDUPM010000728.1:0-1549 GCA_965369105.1 uncultured Bacteroidales bacterium
CTTTTGGGTTTTCTCCATTTACCTGTAGCCCTGGAAAACAAGAGCTAAGTATCAATGGGAATGTAATTCCAATTTGTTTAAATGATTTCATTAGTTTAAATTTTTTCAAACTATTCATTAAAAAACTAAAAGTCTGATCCTTGAAATCTGGTTATTCTTTATCTAAATCATTATTTCTTTCCATTTCAATCTTCAATAGATCCCTGTATTTGTTATACCCGATTTCTTCCCCTTCCAACATTCTTAAAAAATCAGCTGGATATTTATATTTAACAAAATCATACACCGCTATAGTACCAGGGAAGGTATAATGGTAAATGCTTGTATCAGGAGTGCAGGACAATTCCTCCTCCATTACTGTTTTTCTCATTTTGATCAATACATCCTTATATTGAGGATCAGCAACCAGATTATATTGTTCATGAGGATCTACTGAAAGATCATACAATTCTTCTTTTGGTTTTTCACGGTCAAAGAATATACTTTGGGTTTGATCTAACTTTCCTTCGAACTTTAAATTCCGCATGATATGAAGGGCCGGTCTGTAAAACTCAAGATAACAGGCATGAGCATCCCAGGGAATCCAGGGCATATCGTTTCTTATATAATTGTATTTTTCATTAATAATACTTCGCGATTTCTCTGTTATTTCATCAGCAATATCTCTGGTTCCGAATACATATTCACGTTTAAAATCTTCTTTTATAAAAGAGGAGGGTATATCAAGTCCAGCCCAGTCAAGGATAGTGGCAGTAATATCCACTGATGAAATAATTTTTTCATTGACCTGACCTCCCTCTATTCCGGCAGGCCAATTAACAATTAGCGGAACATGCAATCCTGTATAGTGCAAATATCCTTTACCAAAAATGTTGCACCTGCCATTATCACCTATAAAAATGATGATTGTATTTTCATAGATCCCCTTCTCCTTTAGATCATCAATAATAAGGGCTACTTCGTTGTCAATGTATTGCATCTGGTCAAGATATTTTGCATAGTCCATCCTGATTACCGGATGGTCAGCAAAATACGATGGCAAATCAACAGAATCAGGATTAACCGGATTTTTAGACTGAGAACGGACATCATTCCACCAATCTCCACGGTGTGTAGCATAAAGGGTAATTTGAGCAAAAAATGGCTGATCTCCGGGTTCGATTACATCTACTTTATCAAAAAGCCCGAATTTTTGAATTCCATCATAGCTACCTATGGGTTTGTACTTGAAATTAAGATCCGTCTTTCGGCCTTTATGCATTACTAATTCACTTCCCAGAATGCAAGTGTATCCTGATTCTCTCAACCAATAAGTAAATGGATAAATTTGTTCTGGCAGGGGAACATCCCGGTTACTCCTGTGATGCTGGGCATTTATACTCATTTGGTTTACACCAGTCATCATAGCAGAACGACTTGGGGAGCATATTGAATTGGTGGTAAAGCAATTTGTGAATTTTATTCCGCTTTGAGCAAGCATATCCAGGTTTGGAGTTTTTACTGCTTTGGTGCCATAACAAGCAAGATCAGTACTTATATCCTCAGCCAT
>CBDUPM010000729.1:0-1545 GCA_965369105.1 uncultured Bacteroidales bacterium
AATGTAGCCTACGACATTTCTGCACTTATGGAATACAAGGCCCTTAGCCTGGAAGAAGCTTCAAAAACAGTTATACAGGAGAAGCTGGTGGAAGCCGGTGGCAATGGTGGAGTGATTTGTCTTGATAAATTTGGTAATCACAGTTTTCAATTCAACACTGCAGGAATGTTCAGAGGTTTTGCAAACTCAGAAGGAAAAAGGTTTACGGCTATTTTCTCCGAAGAATAAATCCTTGATTTCCTGAAAATTCTAGAGGTAAATAAGCGACAAAATCAAGACAGTCACTACCATATAAATGAGCGTCAGCGGCCCCCCAACCCTCATAAAATCCTTAAATGTATAGTTCCCCGGCCCAAAAACCATCAGGTTGGTCTGAAATCCTATGGGAGTCATAAAATTGGCAGCCGAGGCAAAAGCAACTATTAATACAAAGGGAACGGGATCTAAACCCAATGAGGCTGACATTGTAAGAGAAATTGGAAAAATGATGGCTGCCGCTGCTTTTGAAGTTATATAGGCGGCAAGAATTGTAGTTATAAAATAAATTCCGAATAGTATTCCAATGGTCCCGAGGGGCATAAAAAGGGAGATAATCATATTAGCCAGTAAATCGGCTGCTCCCGATTTAATCATGGCTGTCCCGAGTGCAAGAGACAGGACAATGATTATGGCCAGGTTATAATCTATACTTTTAGAAAGGTCCTTGGGATTGGTAATTTTTAATGCCAGGGACAGGATGATTACCACAATCAAACCCATAAATAATCGTATAAGTCCGAAAGATGAGAGTAATATCGAAACCAGTAATCCGCCAAACAAAACTGCGGTTTTATACCATTCAAGCTTCACAAACCCCCTGATTTTTGAAATAAAATAAAAATCCATGGTAGTTTCCGAACGATCCAAAAAGTTTTCACCCGCAAATAACAATAAAACATCCCCCGCTCTTAAAATAATGCCCCCCAGTTTATCTTCCAGCCTCACACCATTCCGGTGAACCGCAATTACTGCTGCATCAAATCTACTCCGGAAATTTGCCAGTTTAACCGTTTTTCCGATTAAGGATGAATTCTGACTTACCACGATTTCCACTACCTCGGTTCGCTTTAGTTTGGACATCATACCCACTTCAGGAATGGTTAAGCCGGTTTTTCCTTCTATCATTTCAGCAATGGTATCCGTATTTCCTGCAAAAACAAGGATGTCTCCGGAGATGAGGATAAATCTCTCTGAAAAAGTCAGAATCTTTATGTCATCCCTGACAATTTCAACAAGGGAAAAGGATTTTTCACCTGAAAATCCGGCCTCTTCCAGGGTCATACCACTTAAATGCGAGTTTACAGGCACTTTTGCCTCCACTACATATTCCCTGGTCTTTTGCATTTTATCGAGAGCAGCCAAAGGCTTATCGGGTAATAATTTATTTCCGAATATCCAGAAGTAAAATAAGCCAATGATCATCATCGGGAGCCCCACCGCAGTAAAATCAAAAATCCCCAGTGGTTCCAGGTCCGGGATGATGGTCTGATCCTCAACCAAACCATT
>CBDUPM010000730.1:0-1533 GCA_965369105.1 uncultured Bacteroidales bacterium
TTGATATTAAATTTTGCTTTTCAGATCTTCCGCATACCATTGGATAATTATCGAATTATATGAGTTCCCTAAAAACTTAATGTTTTTACCTTTTCCTTTTAATTCATCAAGTAAAATCCTTGTAATCTCATTGTAAAATAAAACATCTTTCTTTTTAACCAGTTTATCAGTAACAACGGGGGGTAGCGATTTTTTAATAACCTGTTTAACCCGGACCTTTTTAAGGTCTTTTTCACTGGGTTGAAGTTCATGTCTGAAATTCAGGTTAAAGTCTTCAAAATAATCATGTGTCAGGATGTCATCATAGAGGTATTTATTTAATTTGGCGGAAATTGGAAGATTTTTAAAAAAATCGACCAGTTCATGATCCCAATAAGGGATACGAAACTCATATCCGAAAAATGTATAAATCGTATTTGAATTAAAATTAAACTTGGCCAGCTTTTCCTTGAAATCCCAATCTTCATGAATGGTATAGGCCAGATCAGCCTCCCTGACAAACTTCTCCTGGAGATTTTTCCTGATTCGTTCAATAATGACGGGGACATCCTTCTTATCGGGCCGGACATAACAATACTTAATATTAAATATCCGGTCAGATATATCTTCAAGGCTTTCTTCCATACTGAAATTGCCATGTTTGTTTAGCTGACTTCCTCCCAGGAAATCTCCTGAATGTCCGGGAATAAAAACTGAATCTTCAGGAATCAATTTATTCTCCCTGAGGTATTTAACTGCAAAAAATTCCTGTAAATAAAACATCGAACTAAGATTAGATCCCCAGGGATAATACTCCTGAAACACCTCATCCCGGGTAAAATCCTTAATCAATTCTTCATTGTATTCAATAAAGATCCACTTAAAGCCCAGTGATTCTGCAACTTTTTGTGAAATTTCCTGTTCTGAATTATCCTTTCTTCCATAAGTAAAACAAATTACATCCTGATAATTGTGCTTTTTAAGCATCAGGGCAATCATTCTGCTATCATATCCGCCGCTTAAAGGAACCAGAGCTGTGCGACCTTCAAGGCTTTTGACCAGTCGGTTAAAAGCTCTTTCGAAAACCTGTAAACCGGCCTCTTTTAATTTGTCGTAAGGTTCTTCAATTGAATTTGCTATGCGATAACTAAAGTAAAACTTGCTATAAATTTCATCATCCTTAAAGTTTATCACTTCTCCGGCCTGAACCTGTCTGATACCTTCTATTAAAGTTTCATTTCCTGTTACATATCCGGCTGCCAGGAACTCGGTCATGGCTACCGAGTTGATTTCTGCTTTAGATAAATGATCCCGGAGAAAATTAGCATTATCCGATACCATCCAGTTTCCTTTTATTCTTAAGTAGAAAATTGGGAAGGATCTGATACTATCGGTAGCTGCATAAAGTTCTTCTCCGGATTTATAAACCACGGCAAAACTTCCATTCGCGTATTTTACCCTTTCTTCAAAGTCAGAGAAAGACTGAATTTCAGTAAAATAGCTGAGTAATTTCTCATCAGAGAAATAATCTCCCGCAGAGTCAAAAAGATAGCC
>CBDUPM010000731.1:0-1531 GCA_965369105.1 uncultured Bacteroidales bacterium
TGTTTCACGGGTGGAGAAAGCCCAGGAACAGTACGATGTGGATGAAGCCCGAAAACTTCAAAAGAAAATTGCTAAAAACCAGTTTAGTTTTGATGATTTCCTTTCACAAATTCAGCAAATCAAAAAAATGGGGAATATCAAGGAACTTGCTTCCATGATACCCGGTGTGGGGAAAGCAATGAAGGATATGGATATCGATGATGATGCCTTTAAGGGCGTGGAAGCCATTATCAGAGCCATGACTCCCCTTGAGAGAGAAAATCCGGCCATTCTCAACGGTTCCAGAAGAAAGAGAATTTCTTCCGGTTCCGGAACCTCCATTCAGGAGGTTAACCGCCTGATTAAACAATTTGAAGATACCCGTAAAATGATGAAGATGATGAGCGGGGGCAATCGAAAAAATATGGCAAGAATGATGGGCAACATGCCGGGAGCCAGAAGATAAATTGTAAAATAAAAAATACCACTCAAATTCTGAACCTTAGTTATGGAACTTATCAAAGGAAAGCTTATTGCTGATCAAATTAAAGAAGAGATAGCGGAAGAAGTTAAAGCAATAATTAACAATGGAGGAAAAAAACCTCACCTTGCTGCCATACTGGTAGGTCATGACGGTGGAAGTGAAACCTATGTGGCACACAAAGTGAAGGCTTGCGAACAGGTCGGTTTTAATTCCAGTCTTGTCCGGTTTGAAGATGATATAACAGAAAAGGAACTGTTGGATAAGGTAAATGAGCTGAATAATGATGCTGAAATAGATGGATTCATTGTTCAATTACCCCTCCCCTCCCATATTTCAGAAAATAAAGTTATCGAAGCCATTTCTCCTTCCAAGGATGTGGATGGTTTTCATCCGATAAACGTAGGAAGAATGATGATTGGACTTCCTTGTTATGTTTCAGCAACGCCCTCCGGAATAATGGAACTTTTGAAAAGAAGCAAAATTGAAACCTCCGGAAAACATTGCGTGGTTGTTGGCAGAAGCAATATTGTAGGAAAACCCATGACCATTTTGCTGGGTCAAAAAACCAATCCGGGTAACTGTACAGTTACCATGTGTCACAGCCGCACTCAGGATCTTCCGGCCATTACCCGTCAGGCCGACATCCTTATTGCTGCCCTGGGTAGTCCGGAATTTGTAAAAGCGGATATGGTAAAGAAGGGAGCGGTGGTTATCGACGTAGGAACCACCCGTGTGCCTTCAACCGAAACCAAATCCGGATTCAGACTGAAAGGAGATGTAAAATTTGATGAGGTTTCCCCCAAATGCAGCTTTATTACTCCAGTTCCGGGAGGAGTAGGCCCTATGACAATAGTATCCTTATTACGAAATACTCTGTCGGCGGCCAAAAAAGAGGTATATTAAATAAGAGCCGCATATATGGACAATAATTCCTGCCTGGATTAGGTGAACAGGAACTATTTTAACTCCAAAGCTTTTATATTAAGATTCTCATGTCTGCGGATTAATGGTCATTCCCTGATCATTTCCAGGAGTTTTTCCGGATGGTTTTGTAAAGCTTATCCTCCT
>CBDUPM010000732.1:0-1526 GCA_965369105.1 uncultured Bacteroidales bacterium
GCTTACTCAGGGAAAAAATCACTTAAAATAGTAGACGACAATGTAGAATCAGGTAGCGAAGCATATACTAATTCTCTGATCCCGGTTGATTATACTGAATCCTACTTACTCAGCTGGTTTATAAAAACTGAACTTCCTGAACAGAAATATTGCGTATTGCTGAAATGCTATGATTCTGATAAGCAGCTTATGCTATTTGAAAACAGGCTTGATGAATTCATTGGCCATGATTCCTGGGATCAGGATACATTAAACATCAGGCCACTGCGAAAAGAAATCAAATATGTATCCATACATCTGTTCCCGGTATTTCGGGATATAACCGGCAGAGAGACTGGTTTTGCATGGTTTGATGATGTGTCCTTCTTTAGCACCGGAAATGAAAGAAACCTTGTTGAGCAGGGTGATTTTGAAGTAGATCCTGAAGATCTTGATATTAATGTGGATTTTACAGAGTTTGACAAAGCAGGCCGGAAGTACCTTGATGATATGGGATTTAATGCCTATCATTTGCCGCTGGAAGGATTGCCATCAGGTAGCTTCTATGTACAGAGACGAGGGGTATTCAATGGATTTGCTCAGGGGACTTCAGAATATAATTATTTAATGAAAGAATATCTATCCATCGTTCAGGACCATCTTGAAGATAAAGGATGGTTAGGTAAGGACTATGTGTATTGGTTTGATGAACCAAATACAGAGAACTATCCCTTTGTGCGTGAAGGAATGGAGATCATCCATAATTCGGCCCCGAAAATAACCCGTTTTATTACAGAACATCAACCTGGTCCGGATATTATGGATGTTAGTGAGATAAGTTGTACGGTTATTGGTCAGCTTGATCCGGATATAATTAAAGATCTAGTGGCGCAAGGTAGAGAATTCTGGTCCTATGTGTGTTGTTGTCCCAAAGCTCCGTATTTAAGTCTTTTTATTGATCACGATGCAATCAACATGCGGATGTGGCTCTGGTTATCTTTTAAATTTAAAATGAAAGGCATTTTGGTGTGGTCAGCAAATTATTGGAATTCCCGGACTGCATCACCTGAAAATTATCTTCAGAATCCATGGGATGACCCGATGGCATATACTGTTGGTTATGGTTTACCGTATGGAAAACAAAATGGATGGGGGAATGGAGATGGACGATTTCTTTATCCTCCCAACAGGAACCCCAATGATCATTCAAAAAAATATTTGGAAGGACCCATACCCTGCTTGAGGCTTGAAAATATACGTGATGGGATTGAAGATTATGAGTATTTGCAATTATCAGCAAAAACGATAACAAAAATACGAAATTGATTAAAAAAGCACGAGAATTATTGGACATCCCGGAATCATTTGTAGAGGGCCCGATAAATTATAACAAGGATCCACAATCTCTGATCCAATACAGGAATAAAATTGGAAATTTACTAAACGATTTATATGAGAAACCTTTATAAACTTTGAGTATCTTGTCGTAGGTGTTAGAACTTAAATCAAATAAGAATACAATTTGAACACCACAGATCTTATTTATA
>CBDUPM010000733.1:0-1523 GCA_965369105.1 uncultured Bacteroidales bacterium
CGGTATTCAATAGATTAGACAACCCAATACCCAGCTTAATTTCGGGTGAAAATTTAAAATACTGAAGATACAAATCGACTCCATAACCGAGCTCCAGGCAAAGGTCTCCGCGGTTTAATTCAAAAAGAATTTCATCCTCACCCCGTTTTGCCCCGGTCATATCATAAATATAATTCACCCCGCCGATCAGATAGGGCCTGAAATTATTCAATCTTTTTGACCTGACTTTCAGAATTAAGGGAAATTGTAAGGCTGCCAGTTCAAATTTTTGAGATCTATCCACGAGTTGGCTCGATTTTCCATAAAAAGCAATATCTGTTTGTCCCAGGGCCAGGCCGGGTAAAAACCGCAGGGTCATAAAATCATTGAGTCTTAAGTCCGAAACAATGGTAACCTGGAGTCCAAAACTTAGTGCCGGATCAGCCACATCTGCCAGTAAATCAACTCCGGGTGTTCGAGTTATTTGATAGTCCCAGGTAGAGAATCCAACCGTAAATCCCCAATGTAAATTTTTATTATCATAGCCGGGAAGGTTCTGAGGGCGTTTAACCTGAGCAGAAAGGATTATTGGAAATAATACCAGGAATACCAGAAAATGCTTTTTCACAATTGGCTGTTTTGTACAATAACGATTGCGGCGCTAAAATAGTATAAGTAAAGGTAATTTGGAAATCAGGTAATGAGAAAATCAGGGAATGCTCAATGAAACTGAGTTTCCTTAGCAGAAACAATGATGCGGTCTTGTCTCCAAAGGAATTTTAAAAACTAATCCATCCCTCCCTGCATCAACATTTCCCTCAACTAATAACCCCCCAGTTCATATTTTTTCCAAAATTCTGTTTTAAATTTTTATTCAGGATATAATTCTCATCGGCTTCCAGTCTGGGATCATTATCTATGATTTTCGCGGCAATATCACGTGCGTATTGCAAAATCTGTCCGTCCCGGCCCAAATGGGCAATTTTCAGATCAAAAGGAATACCACTTTGCTGAGTTCCTTCTATATCACCCGGTCCGCGGAGTTTTAAATCGACTTCTGCAATCTCAAATCCATCATGGGTCCTGACCATGGTTTCCAGTCTTTTTCTTCCATCATCAGATAGTTTATAACCGGCCATAAGGATGCAATAGGACTGATCGGCTCCTCTTCCGACCCGACCTCTTAACTGGTGCAGCTGGGAAAGCCCAAATCGCTCGGCACTCTCAATAACCATGACACTGGCATTGGGAACATCCACTCCAACTTCAATGACGGTGGTGGCTACCATAATATGTGTTTTCCCCTCCTTGAAATGTTTCATGGAAATATCTTTTTCATTGGCTTTCATTTTCCCATGAACCACACTGACATTGTATTTTGGTGAAGGGAAATCCCGTATAAGACTGAAATAACCATCTTCCAGATCTTTATAATCCATTTTTTCTGATTCTTTTATTAATGGATACACTATATAAATCTGCCTTCCTTCAGCAATTTGTTTCCGGATGAATCCATGCATTTGTAAACGCTTACTGTCATTCAG
>CBDUPM010000734.1:0-1512 GCA_965369105.1 uncultured Bacteroidales bacterium
CTTCCATTCCTGACTTTTTTGAAAAGCTACAATCCTATGACAGATCTATAAAAAACAAACTCAGGCAAATGCCGGAGTTGATCATTAAATAATTAATTTTTCTTCAGGAGAATTACTACTTCGGCTGCAACTCCTTCCTCCCGGCCTGTAAACCCAAGCTTTTCTGTGGTAGTGGCCTTTACGGATACCTGGTTAATCTCACAATTCAGGATTTCGGCTATATTTTTTCGCATTGCGGGAATAAAAGCCTGAACTTTTGGCTTTTCCATAATCAATACCGCATCCAGGTTAACCAAACGGTAAGACTCATCCGTGATGAGACGGAATGTTCTTTTCAGGAGTACTTTGCTGTCTATATTTTTGTATTCATTATCAGAATCGGGGAAATGCTTCCCGATGTCGCCCATTGCCAGTGCTCCCAGGAGAGCATCACAAATGGCATGTAATAAAACATCGGCATCTGAATGGCCATCGAGCCCCATGGAATGCGGAATCTTCTCACCTCCTATAACTAATTCCCTGCCCTTTATGAAAGCATGTACATCGTAGCCGAGTCCTATTCTAAGACTCATAATTTAATTATTTGCTTTGCGGTATTTATCGAAGTCGAATCCCAGGGTAAATCTCACTGTATTAGCCAGTGGATTGGTTGAAGTGGTAGGAACCAGGTATGCAAAATCCATTTCAAACACATTCAGCTTAAGTCCAACACCAAAGGTGAAATATTTCCTGTTTCCTTTTAGCGCATGTTCATGAAAGTATCCGCCTCTGACAGCGAACTGGTTTCTGTAAAAATATTCAACCCCGGCACCGATCATAAATTCCCTCATTTCTTCCTTAAATCCACCCGGAGCATCGTAAAATGACTGAAACATTCCTACAGGCACGGAAACATTAGGATCTTTACCCAGGATAATACTATCGCTGTTTTCGGTACTAAAAATAGGTGGCGTTGGAACAAGTAATTTATTAATATCGGCCGAGAATGCGAAGCTGTTATAATCATCTATTTCCATGGTAACGCTTCCTCCCAGTCTCAAATTTGTAGGAATAAAAGATTCTGCTCCATCGGTAGTATAAGAGATTTTTCTCCCCATATTACTGATATTCGTTCCAAGGCTCAGTGTGGCATCTTTATCAAACAAATCAATCTCATCGGTATAATAAAATGCCAAATCCGCAGCAACAGAAATACCCGCCGTAGAAGTTGATCCGTCATTCGAATATCCACCGGTAAGGTCAGTTAGTATAAATCTGAAGCCCATAGCTCCTGAAAATTTATCAGAAAACAAACGGGAATACGCGGCATCAACTGCAAATTCATTTGGATTAAAGGTTTTGCCTTCGATTCCGTAAATATCAGTAAATACCACATTTCCTAAAGAAAAATAGCGTAAGGAGCCGGATATGGCCTGTTTGCCATCAATTTTTTTATACCCTACCAGGTATGCCAGGTTTATATCATTAATCAGGTTTCTTAACCATGGGGTATAGGATAATGCAGCACCTCCC
>CBDUPM010000735.1:0-1512 GCA_965369105.1 uncultured Bacteroidales bacterium
AAGAGATCCCTGGTTTCCTTCATATTGGAAACATTGTCTGAAAACCGGAGCTTTGCAATTTCCGCAGCTTTACCCATTCCTGCAATTTCCAGGATATTTTCTGTTCCCGGCCGGAGATTTTGCTCATGATTGGCTCCATGCATTAATTTAAATATCCGGGTACCCTCCCGGATATATAAAGCCCCGATTCCTTTGGGCCCATAGAATTTATGACCTGCAACTGACAAAAGGTCGACACCCAGTTCATTTACATCAACCCTTATTTTTCCAATGCTTTGAGCTGCATCACAATGAAATCTGATTCCTTTGGGTTTTAAGATATCTGATATTTCAGAAATGGGCTGAATGCTTCCAATTTCATTGTTTGCATGCATTATACTGACCAGAATCGTATCTTTCCGAATCGCTTTTTGAATATCGGCCGGATTTACAATTCCATATTTATTTACCGGGATAATGCTTAGACTGAAGCCTTCAGATTCAAGACTTTTACAAACCTCTAAAACGGCAGGATGTTCAATGCAGCTGGTGATGATATGATTGCCGGCAGACTTCTTTTCATACGCTATGCCCTTGATAGCCAGATTATTTGATTCGGTGCCCCCGCTGGTGAAAATGATTTCATGGGATTCTGCATTTATTAATTCTGCCAGCTGTCTCCTGGCTTTTTCAACTTCTTGTTTTGCTTCCCTGCCAAAAAAATGATCAGATGAAGGATTCCCAAACCTGGATTTCAAAAAAGGAATCATAACTTCAGCAACTTCCTCGTCAATAGGAGTAGTAGCATTGTAATCGAGGTAAACAGGATTCATAATCAGGGATATTTAAAGATGCTTCCGCTTAATACCGGATAAATTTATCCAGGTATAGATTTTCATGATCTGGTTCCATCACCAGGTTCCAGCCAATAAGATATTTGGTATAATCAGAGATTTCCAGATCATTTATGGATTTGGCGTATGGATCCTGCATTATTGCGTTGGGAAAAAGATTCTGGGCCATTTTAATTTTCTTTTCTGACTTCCGGAAAGGAGTCTTATAAAGATCTGCTGCTCCATAGAGATGTAAAAAATTATGGGCAATTTCAGAGGGATATTTGTAACTCACGATGGCAAATTCAACATCATCTTCATTCATGGTATTCAGGGCGATGGAAATATCATTCCTGAAGTAATTATTGACCATAAACATAAGAGCGACGCTTTCAACGGAATATTCATCTCTTAAATAGGCTATTAGGCGTTCCGTATCTCTTGGGTTCGACTGTTGGGGTATGCCGTCTTTTGCCACCATATAGAAGGACTCACCGGCTATTCGGGCTACATAATCAGACCATTTATTCAAAGAGGCAATCCCTTTTTCCAGGTTGGGTTCAAGCAGGGATTCTTCAACAGTTGCTTTGGGCAGGTTCCGGGTTATGGTTGCGTATTCATTGCCAATATAATAGTCAGTTTTTATTTTTAAGGGAATATTATTTTTACCCGCTTCTTTATGTAACCATTTAACCGCTAC
>CBDUPM010000736.1:0-1509 GCA_965369105.1 uncultured Bacteroidales bacterium
AGGAAGAACGAAATGAATAATACTATCTTAAGATAATTACTATTTATCCGCGATTTTGAAAGGGAAGCAGGCAGCAAAGTCATACCTGCATCCAGGGTTTCACCCCTGTTTATTTCGGCGAGTGATTCAGGTTCAGGAAAATCTTCCTGGCTCCAGGCCTTCAAGACCACACCGTCTTTGAGCAAAACTGCTTTTAAATTATCAGGTCCAAACCATTTTTCATCTAAATGATAATATTCAAATGTTGCCAGGTACTGATCAGAAACGGCTAATAAATCTTCCCCTTCCAGAGGCAGAAATGCATAGCTTTCGATCGGGGAATCTATATATTCGGGTGCCATACCACCCAGTTTTAACAGCTTTTGAAAATCCTCATCCGATAGGGATGAAATGTCTTTTACAAAAATCAATAAAGAATAATCCGGATTCTGTAGAATTTGAATTCCCGCATCTGTTCCGAAAGCAGACCGGGGCTTAAAATCATCCAAAGGACCCTGGTATCCTTCAGAGATTAATTCTGACCGGGAGTCTTCAAATACCCATTCATCAGATCCGGATGGAAAATTTTCCATATTGAATTCTTCAAGTTCACCGGAAATAATGTTCCTGTAAAATAATTTCGTTTCATATTTATCAGATTCTGTTCCGGGTGGAGGGGTATTAATAGTTTGAAGATTACATCCTTCGCAGAAAGGGAAGTCTTCCAGTATACCTGCTATTTTTGCATTTTTCTCCACTTCAGGAAAATTATTAAAATGCCATTTATCAATAATGGTTCCATCGTGAATCAACAAAAGGCCGGGGTTTGAGCGGACAATGGTTTTAAGGGTAATTTCATCTACCTGGTAGAACTCATACTCCAGCTTAAATTCATTCTTGATGGAATCAATATCCTCTGCCAGAGAGGAAGTTAAGGCGTAAAAATCCAGATCGGGGAAAGCAAGGGAAAGCCTGAAATAGTCATTTGCCTTTATGAGTCCACCTTCATCTGACTTTTCAAGATTATATGCTACCAGTACCAGGCTATACTCCTTATTCTCAATTAAGGAACTGGTGATCTCCATCCCGGAAAGGGTATAGATACCAAAATCATGAATCGGGGGTTCATAGCCTTCCGAGATCAGCTCAGAAACTGCATCCACAAATTCCCATTGATTATTATCACGGGGGAAGTTCTCCATGTTAAAGTTTTCCTCTGCCCCGGTTTCCTTGTTTTTATAGATCAGAGTTGTTTCATATACATTTTCAGGGGCGCCTTCAGGAATGGCCATGGCTTCTGGAATAAATGTCCCGGTTTTATAGGGTCTGAAATCAATCAGGGGCAGGTTGTTATAGCAATAAAGTGAAATTCCAACCCCAATGATTATAAAAAGACTGATCAGGCTGTATTCTATTCTGGGAGCCCTTATCAGGGGATAATCTTTCCTGAAAAAAAATATTACCAGGGTGGGTACCATTAAAATAACATTCTTCCAAAATGTCTGCCAGTTGGTTAAAATAAGGGCATCA
>CBDUPM010000737.1:0-1506 GCA_965369105.1 uncultured Bacteroidales bacterium
GAATGATACTCTAGTTCAGTAAGATTTGCACTTTCATCTTTTGAAGTCCTGTTATAAACTTCCACCACAGCCTGATTCGGATGCACTTTTCCTGGGTCTGTATGAGGAAATTCAATTTTCAAACAATAATTATCAATAAAAGCGGCTACCCAATCTGCGGAAGGAGTAATGTAAGCTTTTGATGCACAAAGGGAAAATGGATCTTTTGGTTCACGCGGAATAAAGCTGAAATAATTCTTACAAAATGCCCAATCCACAGAATCTGATTTTTCTGCCACATCATTGTCAATCCGTATATTCTCAGTGCTTTCAACAGGGACAAAGGCTTTGGCAAATCCTGAAAGCCGGGTATTTAACCAGAGGTCCCAACTCACCGCTTCTCTGCGCATGTTGGTTGCTTCCACTTCAAAAAGTACATCACCCTTATTATCCACTTCAATGGTTTTTTTAAAGCTTAACCCGGATATTTCACTTACCGGTCCCCGGATGACTAACTTATTAGCTGTATTTTCCAGTATCCTGTATTGTCCGTAAATCAGATAGGGATCAGGGGGCCAAACTGCTTTTAGTTTTTTTCTTTCCGGGTTAATATCCTGCTGAATCCACCAATCGCTTTGAGGGCCAACCCACACAATATGCCCGTTATATTCCTTCCAACCAGAATTTCCATTTATAAGGGGGCGCTCTGCATCCGTTTCATCCCATAATTCAGGATCAGACTTTAACAGATTAGGTGAGTTATTCTTTGAAAGAAAAACTATACGTCCTCCTCTTGAAATTAAAACACCTACTTTCGTGCCGCTGTTTTCAATCCAGACCATATTTTCATTAGAAGCCATAATGGAATTAGATATAAGTGCTGTAAGTAAATAAAGAAATAGTTTCCTCATCTTAATAAATTGAATCAAAAAAAAGCCATCCGCTGAACGAATGGCTTTCCATATTTATTTAAGTTTTAGTTTACCGAAAGGTCTTTAATCTTCACATTGCGGAACCAAACATCATTTCCATGATCCTGTAATCCTATATAACCTTCCAGATATTTTCCAAATTCAGGAAAATCCTTAAACTTGGAACCTGCAATCATTTCATCCCAATCACTGGTACCAATATGGTATTCAACTACCACCTCATCATTTTGCTTATGAACAATTGTTCCCTGGTAAACCATAACTTCTGCATGGTTCCACTCTCCCACAGGTTTTGCATTCTGAGGTTTTGCAGGAATAAGATCATATAATGAACCTGCCTGACGATTTCCATCTTTCCCTAAATTCGCATCAATATGTTTTTTGTTATCAAGGATTTGCATTTCTGGTGAGGATTTCCAGATAGGTTCACCTTCGAGTTCACGTGCTAAATAGAAAATACCACTGTTGCCGCCTTCGGAAATCTTCCATTCCAGTGACAGATGAAAATCTTTAAACTTTTGATCAAAAATAATATCACCACCTGAACCACCGGCTTCTCCATGACCTGATCCAAGGCATTTCAGGGCTCCATCTT